>JBCCWM010000413.1:0-4233 GCA_039193505.1 Pseudomonadota bacterium
AGATGCCGCCAGCACGGCCGCGCTCCCGGAGCTCGCGACGACGGACGGTGGCAGGCAATCGCCGCGGGGCCGCCTCGGCCATCCGGCGCGTCGGGCACCCCTCGAAAGGCTCCAGCGTCGACAGCCGCAGGACCCGGGTCCGACCGCGCTCTCGTCTGCCAGATAAGGCGGCGTTCACCGACAACAGCCGGGATTTTGCGGCACCGAGTGCCACACGTACGAGGTGTACTTCGATCTCAACTGTATCGTCGAGCGCTTCAACGGCACGGTTCGCGACGGGTTCTTCCGATCGAAGCGCTGCTGGCCGATCTCGATGCCTGGCTCGTCCACTATAGAGGGTCCGCATCTGGGCTACCGCAACAATGGCAGACGGCCGGTCGAAACCGTCATGTCATTCGCCAAACAAGAAGGTTGAGTGGACACGTAAGTTACTCTCTCAACCGAGTTCGGTCGATGACTGGCGCCAGGTTCTGCCGTTTGTCTAGGCGGCGTCTGGTCGGCTCAAATAAAGCACGACGCGCCGCGACGCATGCGGTCGACGCGTCTACAGCGCGTGGGCAGGGCCAACCGGCTGAGCGGTCAGTGGGACTTGTGCCCCTCGTGACCGCCGCGCGGGACCACGTCGAAGCTCACGTCGATTGGGCCGGCCTCCTCGAAGATCAAGGTCACGGCCTGGGCCTTGCCCTCTTCGAAGGGCGCGTCGAGGCCCATGAACATCACGTGGTACCCACCAGGTTCCAGCGTCAGAGTGCCACCGGCCGGCACCTCGAGGCCGTCTTTCTGGTGGATCATCCGGGCGACGCCCTTGTCATCGACCTCGGTCGTATGGATCTCAGTCCGGGCAAAGGCGGCCTCCGCGCCGATCAGGCGATCCGCGCTTTCGCCGGTGTTGTGGATCGTCAAGTATCCCCCGGCCGCACGCGCGGTCGGCGGTGTGGAGTATGCAAAAGCTCCATTGAGCTCCAACGCGCCGTGGCGAATGGGATCGGCGAAGGCGACGCAGCTATGCGCAAGAAGTGCGAACACGCAAAGGATCGATCTCACTCTGTGTCCTCCTCTGTTGGTCGGCGGACGTCCGCCGCTTCGGCTCGCAAGGCGTACGAAATGAGCGGGCGGACTACCAGTCACAATGACGTCGCGGCTTGCTACAATCGGACATGGCGCGTATGGGCGCGGGCGATGATCAGGCAGATGGCATGACAAATCCGCTGGAGCGGGCGTGGAAGCGTTGGGATGCGGACTGGCGCGCGGATTGGTCCCGAGATCTCGATGCGCCGGGATCGCGTCAACGTGCGGCTTTCGATGCGCTCGTTTTCGATCACGGCATTCTGCGGCTTCTCTGGACCAATCGGGGGGAGGTCGTGCCAGGCGTCTGGCGGATGAACCAGCCGTCTGCTGCGCGCCTCGAGAGGCTCGCCGCCGAGGGGCTGAAGACTGTTCTCAATGTGCGCGGTGCGAGCGACTGGGGCTCTTACTTGCTTGAGCGAGAGGCCTGCGCGCGGCATGGTCTTGTGCTGATCGACCATCGCCTCCGCTCGCGGGGGGCGCCGTCGGTGGGGCAGGTTCTGGGCCTTCTCAACATTTTCGAGACGGCCGAGCGTCCGCTTGTGATCCACTGCAAGTCCGGCGCAGATCGCGCGGGCCTTGCGGCCGCGGTCTGCCGACTCGGCGCCGGCCATCCGCCCCGACTTGCGGCGGCAGAGCTGTCGCTTCGCTTCCTCCACATCCGTGCGGCCAGGACCGGCATCCTCGATGCCTTCGTCGAGGCCTATGCCGACGCGCAGGAGAAGACCGGCGTCGGGTTTCGGACCTGGGTGACGGATGTCTACGACCGCGAAGCGCTGAAAGCGTCGTTCAAGGGCAGCCGCGCCGGCAGCTTTTTCGTCGATCGGATCCTGAGGCGTGAGTGAGCGTCTGCTCCCTCGTCTCTGGCAGGACCATGTCCGTGTCCATCTGCCCGTCCTCCTGGTGGCGCTCGTTCTGATGACGCTGGAGGGCGCGACGCTCGGGGTGATGAGCTACCTGGTTCAGCCGCTTTTTGACGATGTCTTCGTTGCGGGAAACGCGGGAGCCGTCACGGGCATTGCGGCAGCGATCGCGGGGCTCTTTTTTCTCAGGGCGGCCGCGGGTTTCGGCCAGCGGATCTTGGTGATGGGGGTTGGGCTCAAGGTCACGACGGCACTCCAGACCCGCCTTCTGGGCCACCTTCTCGGGCTGGACGCGGGATACTTCCAAGCCCACCCGCCCGGAGATCTGATCGAGCGGGTGCGAGGGGATACTCTGGCCTTGCAGCAAACGGCGAGTGCGGCGCTGATGTCGCTCGGTCGGGACGCGATTTCCGTTGTTTCGCTGCTCGCCGTTATGCTCTGGATCGACTGGCGCTGGGCGGCGATTGCTCTGGTCGGGGTGCCTATCCTGATCCTGCCACTTGCGCTCCTCCAACGCTGGATCCGCGCGACGACGCGCGCAGCGCGCAGCGCGGCCGGCACGCTCTCCACCCGGCTCGACGAGATCTTTCACGGCATGGTCTCGATCAAAGTAAACCGGCTCGAAGCGCACGAGACCGGGCGCTTCGGCCGGGTGATCGATGCCTATCTCGGTGCGCAGCTCCGCTCCGAGACCGGCAAGGCCGCGCTACCGGCGGTGATTGACATCATCGCTGCCGCTGGGTTCCTCGGTGTGCTCCTAGTCGGCGGCGCCCAGATCCTCGCGGGCGAGAAGAGCGTCGGTGCCTTTATGAGCTTTTTCACGGCGATGGCGCTCGTCTTTGACCCACTCCGCCGCCTCTCTCAGATCTCCGGGCAGTTGCAGGCGGCCCTCGCCTCGCTTGAGCGCCTTTATACTGTGCTCGAGGCGCGGGCGACCATACTGCCGCCGGCCGCGCCCCGCCGCCCGCACGCGGGCGCGGTCCGGTTCGAGGACGTGGTCTTCGGATATGGCGAGACCCCCATCCTCCGCGGCCTCACGTTCACGGCGGAGGCCGGACAGACAACTGCCATCGTCGGCCCGTCGGGGGCCGGGAAGACCACGCTCTTCTCGCTGCTCTCGCGCCTGATCGACGTCGAGGACGGGCGCGTGACGATCGGCGGGACGGATGTGCGGGAGGCGGATTTGAATGCGCTCCGCGACATGATTGCGGTCGTCGGGCAAGACACCGCCCTCTTTGACGAGACCATTGCTGAGAACATTCGCCTGGGACGGCTCGACGCCACACGAGCCGAGATCGAGGCTGCCGCCGCTGCCGCCTCGGTCGATGTCTTTGCCTCGGAGATGGCGTCGGGGCTCGACACGCGGGTCGGCCCCCGTGGCACGCAACTCTCCGGCGGGCAGCGCCAGCGCGTCGCCATTGCCCGTGCCGTGTTGCGCAACGCCCCCATTCTTCTTCTCGATGAGCCGACTTCAGCACTCGATGCCGGCTCCGAGCAATTGGTGCAAGCGGCGCTGGAGCGGCTGGCCGACGGGCGGACGACCCTCACCATTGCGCACCGCCTTTCGACGGTGCGGACGGCCCACAAGATTGTTGTGCTCGACCAAGGCCGCGTGGTCGAGACGGGCACTCATGCGTCACTCCTCAATGCGGGCGGCCTCTACGCGACGCTTGCCGCGATGCAAGGCTCTGCCACGCAGCAGACCTCCTTGTGACGGGCTGGCGCGCGGATCTTGGCCGCGCACTGATTGCGCTGGCGGCGGTCAACATTTAGCAGCGCGGTATGGCGCGTTTGCTTCTGCCTCACAGCCCAGCGTGGAGCGTGGCCTTCGCAGTAGAGGCCACGGCCCTGTCGGACGCACTCTGCGCCCTGTCCCTGGTGTGTCATCACGTCGGCAGCACTGCTGTCCCCGGGATCCTCGCGAAGCCGATCATCGACATGCTCGGCGTGCTCCCCGAACTGACCGCGATCGATGCCAAGTCACCAGAGCTCGAGGCGCTCGGGTATCAGGTCATGGGCGAGCACGGCATCCCGGACAGGCGCTACTTTCGCAAGACGAACTCCGCGGGCGCACGGACGCATCATCTGCACGTCTACGCTGCCGGGTCCTACCATGTTGAGCGGCACTTGGCGTTCAGAGACTACCTCCGCGCGCATCCGGCGCAGGCCGCGGCGTACTCGGCCGTGAAGGCGCGCATCGTCTCAGATCCGGCCGTCTCGTCGTATGGCTACCAGGACGCAAAGGCCTCCTTCGTTCGGCGCGTCGAAGGCGATGCCCTCGCCTGGATGCGCCGGACCAGGACGG
>JBCCWM010000414.1:0-4219 GCA_039193505.1 Pseudomonadota bacterium
CATCGATCATCGCGTGCTCGAGATCTGCGTCGGCGCCTAACGCTCTGACCGTACTGTCAAAGGCCTCGGCCTTCCCCCAGCGCCGGACGCGCTTGAAAACGGAGTTCCATGTCCCGGTTTCGCTCGGCAACTCCCGCCACTGCGCCCCGGTGCGCACGGTCCACAGCGCTTCCACGAACAGGCGAGGGCAAGCCCCCGTCCGTCCGGGATCGGTGGATTTGCCGAGGCAGAAAGGCTCTCAATAATGGCCCAACGGGCATTGGTCAGACCGCGACGGGTCAAGGCCGCTCTCCTCTGTTTGCAACCTTGACGCAGACCCTAACCAAAACGGGAAGCCTGAGCGTCCGCAGGCCCTAGGCGGTACACAATTTTCGGTCTGCAATCGAAGAGACTTGAGCCCACGATGGCGGAGGAGCCGGCGGTCACAGGTTCGACCGGGTTTTCCGCGCCAACGTGTATGTTGTGATCCCACGCCAAGCGGAGCTCGCGCCGACCCAGAGCGCGCTCCATTGAGCAGCCTCGGAGCGAGAAAACGGTGCCCTGGCACCAGTACATTGCCTGCTGCGACGTGGGCGACCTCGACGAAGAGGTGACGGCGCGGACTGCCGTCTCAGATGTCGCCGGGCCGATAAGGGACAGTCGGGTCCTCCAAGACAAAAGTCACGTTGGCCTCGTCGTGCACGAGAGCGCGTTCGGGTCCACCAACCTGCCCTCCTGCGGCCAAGCGGTTGCGGGCGTGGGTGACGCGCGGGCCGGCCACGGATCGCTCAAAGCGGGAGGAGACGTCGCTCCACTATGGGAGGTGCTTTCGCGCCTCAGGTCCCGACCAGTGTGCGCACTGCCGGAGCGAGCTTGCGACTTGCTGCGTGGCGCCAGCGCTGAGGGAGCGCGGGTCGGGGCGGGACTGGGGATGCGGGGGCGCGACGTGACTGCAAGCCGACGGGACTGCCTGGCCGGACCTCGTACTCCCTTCCATCCGCTGGAGTGTGCTCCAAGATCGGATCCTGGCGGACCCGCGCAAACTCTGGGAGCGGGGGTGGACGGAAAAGCGGACCCCTGTTTGATGCAAACTGCGCCATGTCTCGCACAGTCATTTCACCGCAACGAAGACCAAGACGCGCGAGGAGCTATGAGTTGCTCGCGTGCATTGAGCAGCCATTCGTCGCACTCATCGCAGAGCGTGTTTCTCTACGTGTGCGTCGGACAGGCGCGACGGTGCTCGAAAGCGACAAGATCGCGCACCGACACGGCTGGCTTCAGTTCGCGACACGCGCCGCGACGGGGGGACATCGACTGGACCGTCGCTGCCCCCTGTATCATGACGGAACTTCGCCGCAAAAGCCGCGGTCGCGAGACCTTCGTGCGATGGACGTTTTCTGGGAGGTTGAGCACCACGGCATCGTCCAGATGCTCCAGCACCGACATCACTGCGGTCGGGGCCGAAGCGCGCGATCCATGCCGCCCTCCCTCTTCGAGACCAGTGCGTGTTCCTGCGAGCGCTGGGACCAGTTGTGCTCAAACTCCGACGAGCCGAGCGTTGAGCCAATGGTCCGCGAAGTGTTCGGTCGCAAAGCCCACAATCGGTCGGTGCTCCGCGACGGCGGGAGGACCGATGTCATGGGGCATCGGTCGGTCTGAGGGCGACGCCATTTGGGGATCGTCGCGAGCCACGGCCCCTCGAGTTTCAGGTTGAGATGACCCGCGATGCGTGTAGCACTCTGGGCAACGACACAGTGCGGGAGGGATTTGAATGACACTGACACGACGCCGGTTCGGCATCTTGAGCGCCGCTGCGGCCACCTGGGCGCTGCCGCGCCAGGCGCACGCCGCGACTGTCCACGACGTGCAGATGCTGAACCAGCATCCAGACGACAAGACCGAGCTGATGGTCTTTTATCCCGACATCGTCCGTGCCGAACCCGGCGACGTGATCCGCTTTCTATCGGTCGACAACAACCACAACTCCGAAGCGCACAAGGACATGCTGCCGGAGGGCGTCGAGCGGTGGAAAAGCAAGATCGGCAAGGATTTCGAGCTGACCGTCGAGGCCGAGGGGGCCTACGGCTTTTTCTGCACGCCGCACAAGTCCTACGGGATGGTGGGCCTCCTCCTGGTCGGGAATGTGACCGCCAATTACGACACGCTGAAGGGCGTGCGGCAAAGAGGCAAGTCGAAGGGACGGTTTGAGGACGTGTTCGCCCGCGCGGACGCGATGCTCTCGGCAGAGGCCTGAGCCTGCACAGAGTGCTTGATGCAGAGACCAGCCTTGCTTACCGTTAGGTTACCCAGCACAAGAGCCTGAGAAAACAGGCCGACACCTTTGGGTCGCACGAAAGCAGAACGCTTAGGGAGGTTCTATGAACAATCGTGTACTTTCGGGGCTATTGCCGCTCTTTGCCGGATCACTCGCTGTTGCGGGGTCGGCACTTGCGGGAAACACCTCGAGTTTGACGCATTCCCTGGTGCTCTCGGATCTCGAGAGCCCGTGGGACATGGCATTTCTCGATGATGGGACAATGTTCTACACCGAGAAGTGCGACGGCCTCTCGGTCATGCTGCCCTCCGGCGACGTGAATGCGCTTCTCGGGATGGCCGAGACCGACAGCTATGCCACCACCGCTGAGGATCTCTTCTGCGAGGGCCAGGCTGGGATGATGGGGGTCGCTGTCGATCCGGACTTTGCGGACAACCGTCGGATCTATGTCTACTCAACCTCGAACCTCTCGAGCCCACACACCAACCGGCTGATGCGCCTCGTGGTTAGCGACGATTTCACGAGCGTCTCCGACCGGACCGACATCGTCGATGACGTGCCCTACAAGATGGCGGCCTCCGACCACCCGTTCGGCGGGCCCGGCGCGCACAATGGCGGCCGTGTTCGGTTCGGACCCGAGGGCTTCCTTTGGCTGACGACGGGCGACACCCACGACGAGAACGTGCCGCAGAGCCCGACGCTGATGGGCTCCAAAATCATGCGGATGGACACCGACGGCAACGCGGCGCCCTCCAACACGCCACCCGAGGGCTTTGACCCGCGGACTTACACCTATGGTCACCGCAACGTCCAAGGCATAGCGTTCCATCCCGGCAGCGGCACGGCGATCGCGGCCGAGCATGGGCCCTGGCACTCCGACGAAATCACAGTGCTGGTGAACGGCGGCAACGCGGGCTGGGACCCGCGGGGCAACATGGCGGGGCGTGGTGACTGTCCGGACGGCTATTGCGGCTACAGCCCCAACCAAATGGACGGGATGGACCGCTATGAACGGGCGTCCTTCATGCCGATGACGGACCTCGACACCTACCCGGATGCCATGCAGCCGATTTGGGACAACAATGGGTGGAGCCAGGGCACTTCGTCTGCGGCCTTCCTCGAAGGAGAAGCCTGGGGCGCCTGGGACGGCGCGATGGTTGTCGGGATCATGGGGATCGGTTTCGGCGGCACGCCGATCGGCCAGCGGATGGACGTGTTCATCCTCGACGAGGAGGAGCTCACAGTTGTCGACGTCATGGAGATGACCCTGCCCGAGGGCATGGAGCCCGGCCGTTTTCGGTCCGTCGTCTTCGGACCCGATGGCAGCCTCTACGCCTTGGTCGATGAGGGCATGATCCACAAGCTGACGCCCTAAGCGGCGCTCAGTGATCTAGGAGGGGGCCGGGCGCATCCAAGCGCCCGGCCATCGCCATTCTGGGCATGTCGTGGGAGCCGTGGCATGGTGTGGCGCGTTCGCCGAACGAAGGCTCACCCGGATGCTCGACCTCAAAGACCTCCACTGCATCGTCGCATTGAACGAGCACCGCCACTTTGCGCGCGCCGCCAAGGCCTGCGGGCTCTCACAACCTGCATTCTCGGTCCGGATCTCAAACCTCGAGCGTGCGCTCAACACGGCAATCGTCCAGCGCGCCAACAGGTTTCAGCAGTTCACACCAGAGGGAGAAGCCCTTGTCGCGCAGGCCCGCGCCATCCTCGAAAAGGTCGAGGAATTGCAGCTTATGTCCGGGACCGGGCGGGGCGAGGTCGCGGGCACGCTGACCCTCGGGGTCATCCCCACAGCCATCGCTCACGCGGCGAAGGCAGCCGTCTGGATGCGCCGCCGTCACCCGGGCGTGCGGATGCGCCTTCTCTCGACGCCCTCCCTCGGCATCCAGCAGGGGCTCGAGGACGGTCGCATCGACGCGGGCCTCACCTACATCGACGGCATCGGCGCGGAAATACTCC
>JBCCWM010000415.1:0-4211 GCA_039193505.1 Pseudomonadota bacterium
CTCGGCGCTTCGTCCAGCTCTATGCAGCTCGACGATCTGCTCCCGGAAAGCCGCCGGGTACGGGTTCCTTGTTCGTGGCATCTGAACACCTTTCCACTTCAGTCAAAGGGTGTCCACGAAACCGGGGGAACTCCAACTCCACCTTCGGTTCTGGCGCCTAGCCGTTGAGCGCCACGGACTGCGGTCCCGCGCGGGACGCTTGGTGCACTCTCGCAAGACGCAAACGACTTGGTTTCCGCCAAACGGGGGGCGCTTCACGGAGCCTGCGTCGACGGAATGTGCCGGCCTCGCTGTGCCGACATCGCGCAGTGTCTTGCCGGGTTTCCTGGGCTCAGCCGCATTGGCTCTCCCTGCGCGTCGCTCTTTCGGTTTGTGGCCAGAGGTCGAACCGCGTTCGCCGCCTCGCGTGTCGGCAGGGCTGCACCCTGTCGAGCCGGCATCTCAGGGCTTTGTTGCGAGGTTTCCTCTGCGACCGGCAGTGCCAGGGCGCGCCGGTGCATCAGCCTCTTGCGTGCTCGGGCGATCCAGACGCAAAAGACTGGAGGGAAGTCACATGCAACCTCGTCCAGGTGGTGCTGATGGAGATGCTCTTGAATTGGTCCTCGCGCCGCCCGACGCGGCGGTTGATCGAAGGCAGCGCAGCATGACGCGCGTTCTGATCACGGGCGTCAACCGGGGGCTCGGGCGGGCGATGGCCAGGGCAGCGCTCGATGAGAGGCTCGACGTCCTCGGCACGGTCCGGACCGAGGCGGTGGCGGAGACGACGCGCGCCGATCTCGGGGATGGGATCGTGTTGATCGTTTGCGATATGGCCGAGACGCAGACGATTGGCGATGCGTTCTCGGGCCTGCCGCCCCTCGACATCCTGATCAACAATGCGGGCGTGATCGGACCTGCAAACGCGGATCAGACGACACTCTCCACCGATTGGGACGGATTTCTGGAGACAGTGCGGATCAACACGCTTGCGCCTCTGGCCGTCGCGCAAGGCTGCTTGCCGGCGCTGCGTCAGCGGCCGGGCGCGCGCATCGTGTCCGTGTCGAGCCAGATGGCGACGATGACGGAGCCGGAGAAGTCGACCTCGTCGGACCGGATCGCCTATCGCGCCTCCAAAGCGGCGCTCAACAAGGTGATGCAGGGGCTCGCCACGGATCTCGCGCCGGAGGGAATTGCGGTTGCCGTCATCAATCCTGGCTGGGTGCGCACGGATATGGGGGGCGACACGGCGACCGAGGATCCCGACCATGTGGGCGCTGCGATCCTGCGGATCGCGCGCGGCCTCGACATCTCCCGCTCTGGCCGTTTCATCCGTTTCACGGGCGAGGACTACCCGTTCTGATGCCGAAGACGCTCTCGGCCGAGGTGCCGCTGATCCATGAGAACTGCTCGATCCAGGACGCGACCTTCGGGCGGTATGTCGAGATCGGGCGGAGCACCAACATCGCCAACTGCGAGATCGGGGACTACTCCTACTGCGCGCGGAGCTGCGATTTCGCCAATGCCACAATCGGCAAGTTCGCCAACATCGCGAGCGGCGTTCGGATTGGAGCGACCGATCACCCGCTCGACCGGGCGAGCCTGCATCACTTCCTGTACCGATCGTCGGACTACTGGGAGGATGCGGAGCACGATGCGAGTTGGTTCGAGAAGAGGCGCACGCGCCGTGCTCGGATCGGGCACGACACCTGGCTTGGCCACAATGCGCAGGTGAAACCGGAGGTGACCGTCGGCCACGGCGCCGTCGTCGGCTCCGGTGCAGTCGTCACGCGAGATGTCGCGCCCTACACCATTGTGGCTGGCGTGCCGGCGAAGGAAATCCGGCGGCGCCAGCCGGAGGCGATTGCCGAGCGGCTGATCGCACTCGCCTGGTGGGACTGGGACCACGCGCGCCTCCGCGAGGCGCTCGAGGATTTTCGCGCGCTCCCGGCTGAGGCGTTTTTGGAGCGATACGGGGGGTAGGTCACTCGCCCCCTACGGTCAGCGTGACCCTGTCCCCGGCGAACCAGGTTGTCCCATACTCGACCGGGCGACCGGTTGGATCCACGTTGAGGCCCTCCGTCCGGAGGAGTGCCGCGCCGATGCGGAGGTCAAGCTGGCCCGCCTGCGATGCTGTGGCGATTTCCGCGCTGAGCCTTGTGTGCGCGCGCGTGTAGTCAAAGATGCCTCCGCGCCGTAGAGCAGCGGTGATCGACTTGGTTTCGCTCAGGTCCCGGGGCAGGTTTGGCAAGAGAGCGGCCGGAAAGACGCTCTGGTTGAGCGAGAGCGGCACGCCGTCCGCCCGCCCGAGACCGAGGACCATGTGGACGCGCGCGCCTGTCGCGAGGTTGAGCTTCGCAGCCTCATGCCCCGTGGCCGCCCGTGTTTCCAGCGCGAGGATCTCGCGTCTCGGCAACCGTCCCGCGGCGCGGAGGTTTTCGCTGAAGCGTGTGCGGCGGCCGAGCGGATACTCCGTCGGGCGGTGCGCAACGAAGGCGCCCGCGCCCTGTCGCGTGCGGACCAGATTGCCCTCGGAGAGATGGGCCAGCGCGCGCCGCACGGTGTGCCGATTGACGCCGAAGCGCGTCGCGAGCGCCGCCTCGCTCGGCAGCTTGTCGCCGGGCCCGTACGCCCCCGCGGCGATGTCGGTGGCAACCGCCTCGGCAATTTCAGCCCAGAGGGCCGTGCGTGGCGTCATGGGAAGATAGCGAAACCTTGGCTTGTTCTTTCTGGGTGGTCATGCCATCACTTGTCTAGTTGTATAGTGCGGCGGACACAAGGGGGCACAGGTGGCGAATCTGAGTGAGCGTCAGGGATGGATGGGCTTGATGGCCCGCGCTCCGGCCAAGGCCGTGGCCGCGCTCTGGCCCGACCTTGGCGATGAGCCGGCGTTCGGGTGGCTCCGCGCACCGGAGACGGGCGCCGTGATGGTCCGCGGCCGGACCAGCGGCTCGGGCGCGCCCTTCAACGTCGGAGAGATGACGGTCACTCGCTGTAGCTTGAAACTAGCGTCGGGCGCCGTCGGGCACGGGTATGTGCAGGGGCGTGACAAGACGCATGCCCGTCGCGCAGCGATTGTGGACGCGCTGATGCAGACCGACGCAGCGCCGGATGTGCGCACACGCCTCCTTGCGCCGCTCGCTGCCCAGATCGAGGGCGCCAAGGCCACACGGGCCGCGAAGGCCGCGGCGACAAGGGTCGATTTCTTCACGCTGGCACGGGGGGAAGACTGATGGAGACATCAAGCCTCGAGGGTGGGTTCCAGAACGCTCCGATAGATGCAGCCCATGCGTTCCGCGCAGCGCTCGAGGTGATGGCGCGCCCCGGTCGGATTGAAACGGTGCGCGGCGCCAACCCGCCCGAACCGCTGTCGCCCGCGGCGGGGGTTCTGGCGCTGACGCTCCTCGACAGCACGACGGGCCTCTATCTTGCCCCCTCGTGGAATGTGGAGGCTGTTCGCGACTGGCTCCGGTTCCACACCGGCGCCCCCGCCGCGCCGCGCGCCGAAGCGATGTATGCCATCGGTCCGTGGGCGGAGCTTTGCCCCCTCGGAGGGTACCAGGTTGGCGCGCCCGAGTATCCCGACCGCTCAGCGACGCTGATCGTTGAGCTGCCAGAGTTGAGGGCCGAGGGCGTCCGTCTGACTGGCCCCGGGATTGAGGCGGAGGCTCATCTCAGCCTGCCGGAGACGGCGGCCTTCGAGGTCAACGCGCGGCTCTTCCCCCTCGGTCTCGACTTCTTCTTCACCTCGGGCGACCGCCTCGCGGCCCTCCCTCGCACAACCAAAGTGGCTGTCTGATGTATGTCGCCGTCAAAGGAGGGGAGCGGGCGATTGAGAACGCGCATTCCTGGCTTGCCGAAGAGCGGCGCGGAAGCCCTGAGGTCGCGGCAATCGGTGTCGAGCAGATCCAGGGGCAACTGACACTCTCCGTCGCTCGGGTGATGGCGGAGGGCTCGCTCTACGACCCGGATCTCGCCGCTCTCGCGATCAAGCAGTCCCGCGGTGATCTGATCGAGGCAATTTTCCTCATCCGCGCCTACCGCACGACGCTGCCCCGGTTTGGGGCGAGTGTTGCGGTCGACACGGGGCGCATGGCCTGCGACCGGCGGATCTCGGCCACGTTCAAGGATCTCCCCGGGGGCCAAGTGCTGGGGCCGACCTTCGACTACAGCCACCGGCTCCTCGATTTTATGCTCGCGGCAGACGGCGATGCGGAACCAGCGCCGACGGATGC
>JBCCWM010000416.1:0-4189 GCA_039193505.1 Pseudomonadota bacterium
ACGTGGTAGAACCCGCCGCCATGGACCTGCCACTCCTCGCCCGAGACGCCAGCGGGCATCGGCCCGCCGCGGCGCAGTCCGAGATCGAGGGCGATGAAGTAAAACGACGACCCGATCCAGACGATCCCTGCAAGGACATGCGACCAGCGGAGCACCAGCTCCATCCAGCTCCAGAGGATCGCGAGGTCATACATCGCCCGTACCAGCGTTGACGGGGAGAGGCGGAGCGGGAACGGCGCGCACCGGGCCAGTGGCGGCGGCTCTCAGGTCTGATCCTCGGCGGAGCCGCATCCTCAGCTCCCCCGGTAGGTCGAATAGCCGTAGGGCGACAGCAGAAGGGGAACGTGATAGTGCCCCTCCACCATGCCGAAACGGACCGGGATCTGGTCGAGGAACGGCGGATCGGCAAGCTCGGCCCATCCGCTCAGGTAGTCGCCCGCACAAAAGACCAACTCATAGCCGCCGGGCTTGAAGGATGTCTCTGGCAGGATCGGCGCGTCGGTCCTGCCGTCCGCGTTCGTGACGGCTTCGGCGATCTTGCGATGGGAGTTGCCGGAGACCCTGTAGAGCAGGATCTTGAGGCCGTCGGCCGGCCGGCCGCAGGCTGTGTCGAGGACATGTGTGGTCAGAAATCCGGTCGCCATGCTCGCACTCTGACCAAGCGGAGGTCAGAGCGCCAGGGGGCGCGGCGCCGCGTTTGACCTCGCCGCCCCGTTCTGCACCATAAGCGCGCAGTCTGGAGGCCCCGCATGACCCGTTATCCCCGCGACTTGATCGGCCATGGGCCGACACCGCCTGACCCGGCCTGGCCCGGCGGCGCCGCTCTCGCGCTACAGATCGTGGTGAACTACGAGGAAGGGGGTGAGAATTGCCTTCTCCACGGCGATGCGGCCTCGGAGGCGTTCTTGTCCGAGACGGTCGGCGCGAGCCCTTGGGTCGGGCAGCGGCACTGGAACATGGAGACGATCTACGACTACGGGGCGCGGGCCGGGTTCTGGCGGCTCCATCGCCTGTTCCAAGAGTTCGAGATGCCCGTGACGGTCTACGGCGTTGCCACGGCGCTCGCGCGGAGCCCGGAGCAAGTGGCGGCCATGCAGGACGCCAATTGGGAGATCGCGTCCCACGGGCTCAAATGGATTGAGTACAAGGATTTCTCGGAGGCCGACGAACGCGCGCATATGGCTGACGCGATCCGCCTCCACACGGAGGTGACGGGCACCCGACCCGAGGGCTGGTACACCGGGCGCTGCTCGATGCAAACCGTGCGTCTTGCCACCGAGGAGGGTGGGTTCGAGTACGTCGCAGACAGCTATGCCGACGAGTTGCCCTATTGGCAGGGAGAGCAGTTGATCGTGCCCTACACGCTCGACGCCAACGACATGCGGTTCGCAACGCCGCAGGGCTTCAACTCGGGCGATCAATTCGAGGCCTATCTCAAGGACAGCTTCGACTGCCTCTACGCCGAGGGGGTGGCCGGGGCCCCCAAGATGATGTCGGTGGGGCTCCACTGCCGGCTGGTTGGGCGGCCGGGGCGGATCATGGCGCTTCGCCGCTTCTTGGAGCATGTGCGCGCGCATGACCGGGTGTGGGTCGCGCGGCGGGTGGAGATCGCGCGGCACTGGCGTGCGCACCATCCGCGCCCCACGGGACCCAGACCCTCCACGATGGGGCGGGAGGCCTTCGTGGAGGCCTTTGGCGGGATCTTCGAGCACTCCCCCTGGATTGCGGAGCGGGCGTTTGGGTTGGAGCTCGGACCCGCCCATGACCGGGCGGAAGGGCTTTGGAACGTGCTGGCCCGCGTGTTCCGCGCGGCGTCCCCTGCGGAGCGGATCGAGGTGGTGCGCGCCCATCCCGATCTCGGCCCGCGGGTCGCCGGCCTGACCGAGGCCTCCGCGGCCGAGCAGCGCGGCGCAGGGCTTGCCGCCTTGTCGCCCGAAGAGGCGCGGACCTTCGTTGCGCTCAACACGCGCTACCGGGAGTGTTTCGGCTTTCCCTTTGTGATCGCGGTCAAGGGCCTCACCCCCTCAGACATCCTTTCGGTCTTCGAGCGCCGGCTCGACGCGCCCCGCGACGCGGAGATCGACGAGGCCTGTCGCCAGGTTGAGCGCATCGCGCGGTACCGGTTGCAGGAGCTTTTGCCGTGACCGACTACGCCCTGCCACCAGGCGGGCTGCCGCCGCAAACCGCGCTCACGACGGGCCGAGCGATCTTCACAGAGGCGTTCGCCGTCATCCCGCGCGGCGTCCTGACCGACATCGTGACCAGCCTCTTCCCTGGCTGGTCGGACACCCGCGGTTGGATCCTGGCGCGCCCGCTCTCTGGCTTTGCCGAGACGTTCTGTCAGATCCTGATGGAGGTCGCACCGGGCGGCGGCGCAGATGTCCCGGAACCCGAGGCGGTGGCGCAGGGCGCTTACTTTGTGATGGACGGCGCGCTCACTCTGACGCTTGAGGGGGAGGCAAGAACACTTGCCGCCGGGGGCTTTGCCTACATCCCTCCCGGCTCGCGCTACAGCGTCGAGAATGCGGGAAACACGCCTGCGCGCTTCCACTGGATCCGGAAGCGCTGGGTCGATGCCGGGCTGGCGCGGCCCGATCCGGTGTTCACCTCGGACCAGGACGTCGCTCCGACGCCGATGCCCGGGACCGATGCCTGGGCCACGACCCGTTTCATCGACCCGGCCGACTTCCGCCATGACATGCATGTCAATGTCGTGAGCTTTGCGTCCGGGGGGGCGATCCCGTTCGCCGAGACCCACGTGATGGAGCACGGGCTCTACATTCTGGAGGGAAAGGGGGTCTATCGGCTAAACGATGTGTGGGTGGAGGTCGAGGCGGGCGACTATCTTTGGCTCCGAGCCTTTTGCCCGCAGGCCTGCTATGCGGGTGGACCGGGGCCGTTTCGATACCTCCTCTACAAGGATGTGAACCGCCTGCCGGGGCTCACTCTGTGATCCAGGCGCAGCAGCTCGAGCCCGGAGCCTTCGCGCGCTTCGGCTCGGTGATCCGTTCGGACGGCACGCTCCGCTGGATCAATGAGGGGCGCTGCGCGCGGTACCACGCGCTCGCCGAGGTCGACACGGCAGGCCCGGCAGGCATCAGCCTCTTTCGGAGCGAACCGGTTCCCGATCCCGTCGAGATCGATCTGATGGAGCGCCACCCCCTCGGCAGTCAGGCGTTTCTGCCCCTGTCGCGCGCGCCCTTTCTCGTCGTTGTCGCCGAGGATGTCGGAGGTGCACCGGGCGCGCTCCAGGCCTTTGTTACCGCGCCGGGCGAGGGCGTGTCCTACGCCCGCAACATTTGGCATGCCGTTCTGATGCCGCTCGGCGCGCCGCAGGATTTTGCCGTCGTGGACTACGTGGGCGATGAGCGGAACCTCGAGGAGCATCGGCTGAACGCCCCCGTCGCTGTCGCACTCACCCGCTGAGGTTGGGGTGCGTCGCGTCCACGCGGAGTTGCGGCACCACCTCGATCAACACGTGCTGCGCGCTCGGGTGGTCCTGATGCGCCAGAAGGTGCGTGTGACACCAGTCCGACGATTGGCTCGGCACCAGGCACTCAAGATGCCACTGAGTGCGCCCCTGTACTTGCCAATCCCCGGCGGTCACTCCCGCGTTGTGCGGGTTTTGCGCCGGTTGCATCCTGTATGACCAAGATTTGATCGAGCCGGAGCGTCTCCCGAGCGTCGTGAATCGGGGGAGATTCCCGGCGGTGCGAAAGCGTGCTTCAGTCCCCCAGAGCGGATATCGGGCTTTGGGAGGGGCAAACCGCTTTCAATGGATCTTCGAGCGCGAGCATTGGCCGCTGTCGATGCCGGCATGAGCCTGCGGGCGGCGGGACGCGTCGGGGATCTGTGGCGTCGGTCGGTCGCTGGGCCACGGGCACCTCTGCGCCGAAGGCTCAGGGCGGTGACATGCGGTCCCGGCGCCCCGAAGAGCGCTGTGCCGAGGCAATGGTGGCCTTCGGGGAGGAGCGCGACCGGACGCCGGTTGTGCTCTCCGCGGCTGGCAGCGCGCGGGATCGCGACGTCGACGTCCGGTCTCTCGCGGCCTTTTCAGAGGCGCGGCATCATGCGGAAAAACACCGGCCGCGGCGAGGCATAGAGCCGCCATCGGTCCGGGGACACTGCCGAGCGAGCAGAACCGCGACGTCGACGTCGGGTCTCTCGCGGTTTTGTCAGAGGCGCGGCA
>JBCCWM010000417.1:0-4143 GCA_039193505.1 Pseudomonadota bacterium
CGAAGGCGGGGTCGAGGTGCTGCGCCAGGGCTTCAATGTCGACCCCCTTCTGAGCGGTCAGGCCGATTGCATCTCGACCATGACGTATAACGAATACTGGCAGGTCATCGATGGCGGCCTGACACCGGATGACCTGGTGACATTCAAGTACGAGGACGAGGGCGTCGCGACGCTCGAGGACGGGCTCTATGTTCTCGAGGACCGGTTGAAGGATCCCGCCTTCGTCGACCAAATGGCGCGGTTTGTCGAAGCATCGATGCGCGGCTGGAAATGGGCCGAGGAGAACCCCGAGGCAGCCGCGATGATCGTTCTCGACTACGATCAAACCGGAGCGCAAACGGAAGAGCATCAGATCCGGATGATGGGGGAAGTGGCGAAGCTGACTGCCGGATCAAACGGGGCGCTCGACCCCGCAGACTATGAGCGAACCGTGGAAACCCTGCTCTCCGGTGGATCGGACCCCGTCATCACGGTGGCGCCGGAGGGGGCATGGACGTCGGCCATCACCGATATTGCTCTGCAATAGACCGGACGATCCCGCCACTGCCCGGCCGCGCTTGGCGACCGAGACCATCCGCCGCCGCGGGCGTCACCCGTTCGAGACCGCGCCCGGTCCGGTGCCGCCCCTCGCGCCGCTTCGGCCGACCGCGGCGGCATGGCGCCCGCACCGCAAGACACGGCGTCGGTCTAGACGGGCCCCACTGCCAGAGGGTGTCGGTGCACGCGGGGTCTGCCACCGAGGGCGCGCCTAGAGGCGCGCAACTTGCACCAGAGCGGAATGTGCACTGCATCCCTGACCCAGTCGCGAGGTTCCCACATCTTTCGTCAGGACGTTAGGGTTCCCGTCGGGATCGATGTTGGCACTGGGATCCCCGAACCAAGCCCCCGTCGGCAACGCGACAACACCGGAATGGATGTCTGTCGACACGGACGCCCTGGCGCGACAGGCGCCGCGCAGATTGGACACACGCACCACGTCGCCCGTGGCGATGTCGCGCGGCGCCGCATCGTCGGGGTGGATGATCAGCGTCTCGGGGCGTGCGCCCTCGACATCGGCGAGCGCGCTCTCGAGCTGACTGTGGAGCTTGTCGCCGGGTTGCGGCGACACGAGATGCAAAGGGGCCGCCTCAGTCGCCGTCCCCAACCACTCGGACGGAGGGAACCAGATCGGGTGGCCCGGGCAATCGTCGTAGCCGAACCCATCAATCGTCTCTGAGAAGATTTCGACACGTCCCGATGGCGTGCCAAGGGGGAAGGCCTCGGGGTCCTCGCGAAAGGGCGCAAAGAACGTGCGGTTCGGGCCGGGCGCCTGGATCGGAAGCTGAACCCAGTTCCGCTCCTTCAGGGTGGCGAGATCGGGGACGTCGACACCGGCCTCCGCCGCAAGGGTCCTGAACTCCTCATAGAGCCGCGCGATCCACTCCGCCGCGCTCAGGTTTTCGGTGAACCTGGCCGCAACGCCCATGCGCTCGGCAAGGCCCCTGAAGATCGCGAAATCATCCCGTGCGAGGCCCACAGGATCGATCAATCGGGGCATGTGGAACAGGTAGTCGTCGAGGTTCGTCCGCCCGATGTCTTCGCGCTCATAAGGCGTGGTTGCGGGAAACACGATATCGGCGCGCTTGGCGGTCGGCGTCCACCAGGGCTCGTTCACGATGATCGTGTCCGGGCGCTGCCATGCCTCGTGGAGGGCGTTCAGATCCTGGTGGTGGTGATAGGGATTGCCGCCGGCCCAATAGATCAGCCGGATGTCGGGGTAGACCTGCCGACGCCCGTTGAACTCATACTCAGCGCCCGGATTGCGGAGCATATCGCCGATCCGGGCCACTGGAATGCGCGTCTCGACCGGGTTGGTCAACTGCGAGACCGTCATCCCGCGCAGCCCGAGAAGCGACTTTCCGACACCACCGATCGCGCCATAGCCGTATCCAACACCGCCCCCCGGCAGGCCGATCTGGCCTAGCATCGCGGCCAGCACGGCCGACATCCAGTAGGGCTGCTCGCCATGCTCTGCGCGCTGCAGCGACCATGCCACTGTGATGAAGGTCCGCGTCCGGGCCATCCTGCGGGCGAGCTCTCGGATCGCCTCGGGCGACACCCCGCAGAGCGGACCTGCCCAGTCCGGCGTTTTGGCGACACCGTCGCTGGTCCCCATCAGATACGGGCGGAACCGCGCGAACCCCACTGTGTGGCTTGCGAGGAATGCGTGATCGGTCAGACCCTCATCCTCGAGCACATATGCAAGGGCCAGCATCAGCGCCGTGTCCGATCCCGGCCGCACAGGCATCCACGCAGAGCCCTCAGGCGCATCAGAGCGCTGCGGCCCGATGTTGAGCAGGTGCATGCCCTTCGCGGCGAACCTGTCGAACCACCCGGTGGTCTCATGCTCGGTGATGCCGCCCATGCTGACTTGGGCGTTCTTGGCGTTGATGCCGCCGAACATCACCAGCGTCTCGGTGTGCTCGTGGATCGTCTGCCAGCCATCCTGATGCTCGTAGAGCAGTTTCAGGAACTCCACGCCGAAGACATGGGGCATGATCGACTGCGCACACCCCGTGGAGTAGCTGCCAAAGGATCCGACATAGCCGCCGATGCAGTTGAGAAACCGGCGGATCTGGCTCTGGGCATGGTGGAACCGGCCGGCGGAGGCCCATCCATAGGATCCGCCAAAGATGGCCTCGTTCCCATGCGTGCGGCGCACCCGGTCGAGCTCCGCCGCCCCAATGTCGAGCGCTTCGTCCCAGCCAAGCTCAACGAAGTCATCGCTTCCGCGCCCGTCCCGCTGGCGGCGGTCGAGCCAGCCCCGCCGGATCGAGGGGCGTGCTACGCGCGTTCGGTGGTGCACGGCCGCGGGCAGAATGTCGGGGATGCGCGAGGGCTCCGGGTCGTTGCCGAAGGGCCGGGTCGCGACGATGCGGTTGCCCTCGATATCGACTTCGAACGCCCCCCAATGGCTTGTGGTCACTTTCGTCGAACGTGCGGTCCCGTCTTCCACTTATCTGTCCCTTGAGTTGCCACCACCTCGACCGTGCTAGCAGACTGGAGACGGGGTTCCCAAGTCGCGTCCGCACCTCTCGTGCATTTCCCATCCACCGACCTGCCTCCACCGCCAAAGCACGCCGTCAGAGCCAGCGCGGGCAAAGTGCCAGTTTGCAGGTCGCGACCGCGAGAGCACGTTTACAGGACTGACACCAGAGACGCGTTGGCATTGCCGCCCAGACATCTCATTTGAGTGTGAAGCGCCAAACATGACCTGAACCGGGCGTCAGGACTGCCACACCTCCCAACAGCAAGAAGTGCTTGGGACAGCGGTGGGTCAAGTCGCGTAGGGTCCACATGGCTAGAAGCGCCCAACAGACGCGATCGCCGATGCCGTGCACATTGCCAGGATCGCAACCGGCGTGGCCGAAAAACGCGATAGAAGCCGCCGGCCAAGGTCCTGTCGGGAAAGGCCGGGGATGGTGGACATGGAGATAACGAGCGAGGATAGCCGCTCAAAATTCGCTCGCTCTCGCTGTTCCGGGCGGCGGACTCTTCAAGTTGTTTAACCTATTTTTATACTCTGTACGACTGATTTCATACACTCTAGTTTTTTTTGGACATCTAATTTTTAATGCCTTTTTATTGTAAGTCTTGATATTTATAGACTGTATACTCATAAACGCACTGGTGCACTACCGCCAGCTGAACCAAAGCGAGGGAGTGTTCGGCCAGTTTGTCGTCGCGGTTGACAACCCGTCGGAAGTGCATCCTACCAACGCTCATCGATCAAAACCCATGAGCCCGGTCGCGGGGTCCGATGGATATGATGCGCGAGGGGTGGTCGATGAGGTCGGTCCGGGACTGGCAGCAAGGATCGACGATGTCGTCTTAGGATGCGGAGACGCGGTTCGAGAGCCGGGTGTCGGGCATGACCTGCCGGACGGTCTCGACCGGGTTCCGCTCCGGTGCCCGGGGCGGCCGGGGCTCGCGGGGGACGGGGTCGCGGGGGACGGTGTCGGGGGGGACGGTGTCGGGCACCGCGAGCGTCGCCGACATGTGCCGGACCGCCGGGTCGAGGACGAGACCCGCATCGACGCCGGGGCCGACGGCGGCGCGGATCTCGGCGAGAGGGGCCGGCATGGCCGCGTCGGGCATCACGAG
>JBCCWM010000418.1:0-4124 GCA_039193505.1 Pseudomonadota bacterium
CGATCACTCAGTCAACATTCCATGCGTCAACGCATTCTCGGAGCATGGGCCGATCCACATCCTCCAGATCGACGCACATCTCGACTTTGTCGATGTGCGCCACGGCGTGCGGTTCGGCCATGGCAACCCGATGCGGCGCGCAGCGGAGAAACCCTTTGTCACGGGCCTCAGCCAATTCGGCATCCGCAATGTCTCGTCGACTGCGCGAGAGGGGTATGACGACGCCCGCGCCCGCGGCTCCGACATTCAGAGTGTCCGCCAGCTTCGCGCGCTCGGACCGGCGGCGGCGGCCGCGCGGATCCCTGCGGGCGCCGATGTCTACCTGACACTCGACATCGACGGCTTCGACCCGTCGATCGCCCCTGGGACGGGAACCCCCTCGCATGGCGGGTTTCTCTACTACGAAGTCCTGGAGCTTCTGTCGGAGGTGGTCCGGCGCAACCGGATCGTCGGGATCGACCTCGTCGAGGTGGCCCCCGACTACGATCCGACTGGAACAACCTCCATTCTCGCGGCGCAGATCCTCCTCAACGTGATTGGCCGCATCCTGCACGCCCGCTCATCCGGAGACGCCCCATGAGCTTCCGCCCGCCAGACACGCCCGACCGTTTCGCCCCGCGATTTGCCGAGCTTGCGACGTTCATGCGCGCGCCCCTGGCCCGCGATCTGGCAGAGGTCGATATTGGGATCTTCGGCGTCCCCTATGACGGTGCGCTCACGAACCGCCCGGGCGCGCGGCACGGACCCAGGGAGGTGCGCAACCAGTCGTCGCTCATGCGCGCGATCAACCATGCCACGCGCGTCGATCCGTTTGCCCGGGCGCGGGTGCGCGACCTTGGCGATGTGGCCTTCGGCGCCATGTTCGACATTTCCGCCGCGCATGCCGACATTGAGGGCTTTGCCCGACGGGTGACCGGAGCGGGCATTCTGCCGCTCGCCATCGGGGGGGATCACTCGATCAGCCTGCCGCTCCTTCGGGCCGTTGCCGCGGAGGGTCCGGTGGCGCTCATCCATGTCGATGCGCACACCGACACGTGGGATGTCTTCCAGGGCTCAAAGTTCAACCACGGTGCACCCTTCCGACGCGCCGTGGAGGAGGGGCTGATCGACCCCAAGCAGACCATCCAGATCGGGATCCGCGGAACCCAGAACCTCACGGAAGGGTGGGACTACTCGGCTGCCACGGGCATGCGCGTCGTCTTCTGCGAGGAGGCTCATGCCGCGGGCGTTGCCGCGATTGCAGCGGAGGCGAGGGCGCTCGTCGGTGAGCGTCCGGTGTATTTGAGCTTCGACATCGACAGCCTCGATCCGGTCTATGCGCCGGGGACGGGGACGCCTGAGATCGGCGGGCTCACATCCTTTCAGGCGCAGGAGCTCCTCCGCGGGCTTCGTGGTCTGGCCTATGTCGGCGCCGATCTTGTCGAGGTCTCGCCCCCCCTCGACACCCGGTCGCTGACCGCCCTCACCGGTGCGGCGCTCGCCTACGAGATCCTCTGTCTCTTGGCCGAGCGCGTCTCCTAGCTGCCCAGCTTCGGGGCCGACACGCCCAAGGGTGCTGAAAAAAGCTGCATTTCGGCCCGGCGCGGGCCCGAAACACGCGGGAGTGGGCGGCGCCCCGGGGGCGCTCTGCTAGGTGTGTCGCCGTGCCAACAGGGGGGTGGACCAATGAGAAGTCTGGGTGGCGCGGCCATGGCCGCGGTTCTGGTGTCGGCAAATGCGGCGTGGGCGGAGGATCGCATCAACTGCGTCTTCCCGTTCTGGTTCGGCTTCGCGCCGGTCTTTGTGGCCGACAAGAAGGGCTACTTCTCCGAGGAAGAGCTCACCGTGACCTGGGCCTTCGACAACGACCGCGCAAACGTCCTGCCGGGTCTCGAGACCGGCGCCATCGACTGCACCATGCGCACCATCGGCGAGAGCATGGCCCGGCCGCGCACGACTGAGACCTCTGGCACGATCATCGGGACCATCGACATCTCAATCGGCGCAGATGGCGTGGTCTCCGGGCCGGGGATCGACACCGTGGCCGATCTCGTCGGCAAGACCTTTGCTGGGGAGATCAATCACCCGGGCACTGTGTTGACGCAGTATGCGCTCAAAGAGATCGGCAAATCCGTCGCCGATCTCGACATCCGCCTGATCAACACCGACGACAGCATCGCGGTCTTCGAGGATGACAGCATCGCCGCCGTCGCCACGTGGGAGCCGATGCTGAGCCAGATCGTCAACAACACGTCGCGTGAGGGGTCCAAAGTCCTGCTGTCCTCGGCCGATTACGAGGGTCTGATCACCGACATCATTCTGGTCCGGACCGACGACTATCAGGAGAACCCCGAGAAATACGCCAAGTTCCTCCGCGGGATCTACCGTGCGATCGACGACTACATGGCCGATCCGGACGACTTCATCGCGCTCTCGGCGTCGGAGTACGGCGTGCCCGACGCCGAGATGAAGGAGGCCCTCGCGGGCGTCAAATACACAACATACGAAGAGACGTTGGAGTACATGCCGGTGACGGGCGACGGCAAGCTCCGCGAGGTGTTCGACGCGTTCAACGAGATCAACATCGATCTCGAGCTTCAGGACGCGCCGCTGCCCTATGCACCCTATATCGACGCGACGCTCCTCGAGGGCCTCTTCGACGGGCACACGCGCTGAGTGTGGGCCTTCCGTAAGCCGATCCCCCGCCAGCTCGACCTTGCGCTCGGGCTGGCGGGCCTCCTGACGTTTCTGATCCTCTGGCAGCTCGTCTCGGCCTCGGGTCTCGTAAAACCGCAGTTCCTGCCGACGCCGCGCGCGGTCTTCGACGCGTTCATCCGCCTCTTTGCCGAGCAGGGCTTTGCGGAGGATGTTCTGATCTCGATCGGACGCGTGTGGCTCGCCTTTGCGCTCTCGGTTGTCATTGCGGTGCCGCTCGGCCTTCTGATGGCGTGCTACCGCGCGGTGGGTGCCTTTTTTGAGCCCTTCATAGACTTCGTGCGGTACTTGCCGGTGCCGGCGCTCGTGCCGCTTTTGATCATTTGGTTCGGTGTGGGTGAGGCCTCCAAGATCGCGGTTCTCTGGATGGGAACCTTCTTTCAGCTCGTGCTCCTCATTTCGGACGACACCAAGCGCGTGCCGACAGAGTATGTCGAGACGGGCTTCACGCTCGGCGCGACCCAAGCGCAGGTGATGCGCGACATCGTTTTGCCCGCCGCACTCCCCAACATGGTGGACAACCTGCGCATCACGCTCGGCTGGTGCTGGACGTATCTGATCATCGCCGAGATCGTGGCGGCCTCCTCGGGTATGGGGCATGTGATCTGGTCGCTCCGCCGGTTTGTCAAAACGCCCGAGGTTATGGCCGGGATCGTCGCCATCGGGATCGTCGGGCTTCTGACCGACCAGGCGTTCCGGCTCGCGCATCGGCGCGGCTTTCGCTACTTGGGGCGGTAAGACGTGGCGTTCCTGGAGCTCGACCGCGTTTCCAAAACCTTCACCGACGGCGCGGCGCAGGTCGAGGCCGTGACCCCCACGACGCTGTCGCTCGAGCGGGGGGGCTTCGTGACCTTCCTCGGCCCGTCGGGCTGCGGCAAGACAACGCTGATGCGGCTGATCGGCGGTCTCGACACGGCCAGCGGCGGGGAGATCCGGCTTGAGGGAGAACGCCTCGGCGGGCCCGATCGGCGCCGCGGCATGGTGTTCCAATCCTACGCCGCCTTCCCTTGGCTGACGGTCGAGGGCAATGTCCGCTTTGGCCTTCGTTACCGAACCGGGCTCAGCGCAGCGGAGCGGTCGGAGATTGTCTCGGACCTCATCAACTTGATCGGCCTGCGCGGGTTTGAGGCGAGCTACACCAACCGGATTTCGGGCGGCATGCGACAGCGGGTGGCGATTGCTCGGACTCTGGCTGCGGATCCCGATGTCTTGCTGATGGACGAGCCCTTCGGCGCCCTCGACGCGTTGACCCGGGAGCGGCTGCAGGCCGAGCTTCTGACCATTGCTCGGCGGGAGGAGAAGACGACGATCTTTGTGACCCACGACGTGGAGGAGGCGCTCCTGCTGGCGGACCGGCTGATCGTCTTCTCGGCGCGTCCGGCCCGGGTGGTGCGCGATGTCGATGTGACAGCGGCGCTCGGCCGCGCCCG
>JBCCWM010000419.1:0-4103 GCA_039193505.1 Pseudomonadota bacterium
CCATACCGCTCCTCGCGAGCAGTCTGACCCCAGTCATCGAGGTTTCCATGTGAAGCTCACCACCTCCCCCTCACCCGACGCACCCAAGGCCCCCGCACCACGCGCAGCCCGACGCAGGCCCCACCCCACCCCCAGGCTCCGCCGAAACCTGCGCCGGAAACTGCACCTCATGTGCGGACGCTAGCTGTCGCGGCGAGAGGCAACTCGTGGGTCAACTTCTCGGGCAACCATCGGATGTCGACCCAGCGACCGGGGTTCGAGGATGTCGTGCCCCTGGCCAAAGCCCTGATCGCCTGCAATCTGGCGCGGATGCTGTGGGGACCGATTGGCCGACCCCGCGCTACGGGACTTCATGCCGGCTGACGGTGCGTTGGTCGGCGCGCTCGACACTTACGTCGGATCGGCGGAGGAAGAGCCGGGTATCCTGGAGACGAACCCTCTGAGGCTCTGCAGGTTTTGAGCCTCCAAGGACCTAGGTCGGGGTTGCCAGGTCGAGGGTGATCCCGCGCTGCTTCGCGGTCGCGGCCACCGCGCGGCGCAACGGGGCCGCGCGGTCCATCAGGCGCCGGAACCGAGCCTCGTCGAGGACCAGGAAGGTTGAGGGCGTGAGGGCACGCGCTTCGACCCGAACCGGGCGTTTGGCGAGGAGGGCAAGATGGCCGAACATGTCGCCGCGCCCGAGACGCCAGGACTGACCGCCGGTCTCGAGCTCGACGGCGCCGGAGGCGATGAAAAAAACGCGCTTCGGGGCGATGTCGCGCCTCAGGACCACTTCGCCGGGGCTCGCATAGCTTGCCTTGAGTGCGCGGCCGAGGCGTTTCAGCTCCCCGTCATCGAGCTCGGAGAAGAGCGGGACCTGGCGCACCAGGGCGGACGCTCTGAGCGCCACATCGGGGGTCCTGGCGGTCTCGGTCGCGCGGAGCCTGTCATCGATCTCCCGCGTGAGGGCGGTGTAGAGTTCCGCGCCGATCAGGCCGTCATCGCGCATGCCCTTGTACTCCCTCTCCTCGAGGCGGAGGGCGGTGCGTTGGATCAGCGTCCGCTCAAGCTCCTCGGCGTAGCCCGGGTATTGGAGCCGGAGGCCCTCAAGCCCGGCCTCCACGATCTCGACCCGCCGCTGGAGGAAGTCCTTCAGGAGGTCTGCGACGCGGCGGCCATGGATCCTTCGGATCCGGCTTTCGATGAACCGGTCGAGGTCTTGGAGGATCAGGCGCTGCGCCATCAGGAGGCCGAACCGCTGGGCGGTGGCTTGGGCCACCGGAAAGCCGATCCCGATCCGTGTGTGGAGAAACATCGCAGCCCGGAAAAAGCCGCTATAGGCGACCCCTTCCTGCGAGGCTCTGAGATATCCGGTGCGGCCATGCGCGCGCGTCGCTTCGATCAGTCGATCGGCATGGGCGAGGGCCTGCCCGCTCATCTCAGTTGAAATCACGCGGTCGCGGACCCCCTCGAGGATGGCATCGCGCTCAGCGCCCGCGAGCGCGATGAGGCCGAGCGTGATGCGGTCGCGGTCGAGGATCTCGCGGCTTTCATCCGCGGCGTGGACGGCGGCATCCAGCCGCTCGCCAAAAGCCTTCGCCTCGGAGCGGACGATGTCGTGGGTCAGATCGTAGGTCTCGGTCGTGCGCGCGACATCCTCGCGCACGGTCTGGAGGGAGACGGCGACGACTTGCTTGGAGAGCGCTTGGTCGATCGGGGAGAGCCGGTCGAGGCCGAGAGAGCCGATCAACGCGCGGAGCGTGGTGCCCTGGACCAGGAGCGTGAAGAGCGTGAAGCCCGTTGCCAGGATTGCCACGAGCCGCTTGGTCTCGACCGGAACGCGGATGCTCTCGGTCACGGCGAGCGCCAGTGCGAGGGTCACCGCGCCGCGGAGCCCGCCCCAGAGGATTGCCGTCCTGTAGGGGCGGCTGATCGGTGGCGAGACGCGCATCCGCGCCAGGAGGGGGATCATCCCGAAGAGGATCACGGCGCGCGCCGAGAGGGCTGCAAGCGTCACTGTCAGCAGCAGGATGATGTCGGAGGTACGAACCTCCTCCAGAAGGCGGGGGATGAGGAGGGCGGCCAGGATGAAGATCAGGCCGCCCGCCCAATGCGCGAGCAGGGTCCAGACCTCCTGCAGCGTTGACCAGGTGGCGGGGGAGAGGCGCCCGGGGCCGTTCATGTTGAGGGTCATGCCGGCCACGACGACTGCGATGACGCCGGAGGCGCCAACGCTCTGCTCAGCCGAGATGTAGGCTAGATAGGGAAGCGCGACGGAGATCGAGAGCTGGGCCAGCTCGTGACGGGGCACGAGCGCCATCAGCCAGACGGCGATGCGCGCGGCAAGCCAGCCCACGAAGGCGCCGCCGAAGATCAAGACCGGGAACTGCCACAACGCGTCGCTGAGGGTCGGGTCCGGAATGCCGATCATGACATAGGCGAGGAACAGGCCGAAGAGCGCGATGGCCGCGGCATCGTTCAACAGGCTCTCCCCCTCAATCAGGCGGGCGAGGCGCTGCGGGGCCGAGATCGAGCGGAAGATGCTGACCACCGCCGAGGGATCGGTGGTCGACACGATTGAGCCGATCAGCAGGCAGACAACGAGCGGCAATGTGCTGACGAGGGCGAGCGCAAGGCCCACCGCGGCTGTCGCCACGGCGACGGCCACAACGGCGAGCACCACGATCGGCACCCAATCATCCAGCATACGGCGGACATCCGTGCAGAGCGCTGCCTGAAAGAGGAGCGTCGGCAGGAACACGTAGAGAAACACGTTGGAGCGGATCGGCAGTGCGACGACGGCCTCGGCGATTGGGTTCACCGCATCGGTGAGGTTGGTGCGTAAAAAAAAGACAGCGCCGCTTGCGATCAGGATTCCGACAAGCGCGAGGATCACGGTGTAGGGCAGGCGCACACGGGCCGCGAGCGGTTCCGCGATCCCGATGACGAGAAAGAGGGCGGCGATAACTCCTGTGGTGACGACAATATCCATGCAAAAGCAATAGCCTACCGACGGTCTTTCGTCATCCAGTGATGTCGCTGTTCCCGCCGGGTTTGCGGCATAGGGCGGTTGGCCTTGGACGACATCAGGGCGGCGTGGATGTGCCGTTGCCCGGAAAAGCGCGCTGGAAGCACTTGTCTGCGCATGGCTCTGAGGATACATTAACGCATACATTAATTGTCGATCTCTGAGGCCCGAAACAGGCCGAAGCACTTTGGGAGCGTGGTGGGTGGCTTCGATGGGACAGGGTGACCGAACACGGGCTCAAGAGCTGACGGTCCAGGCCGCCCTCCTCGGTCCAGTGGCGGCATTCGCCGCAACGTTGGGCTTCGACCCGGCTGAGTTTGTCGAACGTGCCGGCATAGATCTGGCCACACTCTACGCTCCGGGCGAGCGCTTGCCAGAGCGCGTGGGCGCCGAGATGTGGGACACCCTCTACCGGCGCTTTCCGACGTCGCCTTTGAGTGTCCGTTTTGTCGAGGCGGCGCCCCTCACGTTGATTGCAAGCATCAGCTTTCTCGCCCGCCACGCCCCAACCATCCGTGACGTGCTTCGTCTGATGCTCCGCCATCAAGCGCATGCGTCAGAAGGTGTTGTGATCACGCTTAGAGAATCTGGGCGGCATGCCGCGCTCGACGTCGATGTTCTCTTTCCGTCTGAGGCCGAAGCGGCGCATGAGGTGACGGTGTGCATGTTGACGCGGGTGTTCCGACAGGTTTTGAGGCTCGATTTTGTTCCTGAGCGCGTTCTCTTCCGGTCCCCGCCGCGTGGCAGCGGTGCCGCCTTCACTCGGTTTTTTGCGGCGCCGGTGTCCTTCGGGCAGTCGCGCACATCCCTTGTCTTCGAACGCTCTCTCCTCGACATGCCGTCGCCGGACCGCAACCCGGATTTTGCAGCATTCGCCGACACGTACCTGCGGTCCGCCACCGGGTCAGACCGACCGGGCGTCGCCGCGCAGGAGATGATGCGCCTGGAGCAAGCGATAGCCGCTTGCGTGGCCGAGGGCGTTCATATCCCCGAACGTATCGCGGCCGAGGCAGGTATGAGCCTCCGCAAGGCTCAGCGCACCGCCGCGAGCCATTGTCGCTCGCTCGGTGCCCTCATTCGCGACGAGCGGTTCGAG
>JBCCWM010000420.1:0-4099 GCA_039193505.1 Pseudomonadota bacterium
AACGCCCGCCACGAGAAGGCCGCGTTCGCCATTCGTCTCGAACACATGGCGACGCAATGGCTCACTCCTCACCTCGAACCGCGGCTTCGCCGAATGGGGCGAAATCTTCCGCGATCCCGTCGTCGCGACCGCGCTCCTCGAGCGGCTGCTCCACCACGCCGTCGTCGTTCAGATCGTAGGCGCAAGCCACCGCCTCCGCGGCCACGCCGACCTCATCGCCGAGCACGTCCGCGCCAACGCGCCGATCGCCCCGCCGCCGGCCCCGAAGCGTCGCGGCCGACCCCCGAAAAACGGGAGCCCCGATCACTGCACCGGCTGATCACCGGACCCGTCAAAGTGGGGAACTTTGGCCCGGAACTTCTGGGGAAACTTGGATCGGCGTTGACATCCATTCCATCGAATGGACCGCACCATCAAACCGTGGGGTCAAACAGCTAGGCGCGTCTGGACCGAGGGCGGGATCTGTGTTGGACTTAAGCGATGCCGATCCCACCCGACAGCTTCTATCTCGACCGGGACGGCGAGGGGACCCTCCAGAATCGGATCAAGCGCCTTGTGGTCGATGGCATCCTCTCGGGGCGGTTCCACCCGCGGGAGCGCCTGCCATCGAGCCGCGCGCTTGCGCGCCACTTGGGCGTCAGCCGGATAACGGTCACGCTGGCCTACACCGATCTCGTTGCGGATGACTATCTGACCGGGCGCGGGCGGGCCGGGTACTTCGTCTCCGACACCGCGCCCTGCGGGCCGGTGATCGACCAAACACCGGCGCCGGAGGCGGCCGGCGTCGACTGGGGGCGCGTCATCGGCTCCCGCGGTCGAAGCGCCTCGCGGATCATGCGCCCCGCCGACTGGAGGAGCTACCGCTATCCTTTTGTCTACGGTCAGACCGACCCGAAGCTCTTTGATCATCAGAACTGGCGGCTCTGCGCGCTCCAAGCCGTCAGCCAGCGGGAGTTCGACACGCTGACGCTCGATCAGTATGAGCGTGACGATCCGAAACTGGTCGAGTTCATCCTCCGACAGATCCTGCCGCGGCGCGGCATTTTCGCGCGGCCCGAGAACATACTCGTCACGCTCGGCGCGCAAAACGCACTCTGGCTGACGGCGCATCTCCTCCTCGGCCCACGGCGGAAGGCGGCAATGGAGAACCCAGGCTATCCGGGCCTCCGCGATGTCCTCCAACAGACCCGCTGCGCCGTGCAGGCCGTCGACATCGACAGAGAGGGGCTGCCGCCCGCGGCCCTCGCCCCCGGCACGGATGTGGTCTTCGTGACCGCAAGCCACCATTGCCCAACCAACGTCACCATGCCGACGACCCGGCGCAAAGAGATCCTGCACCGCGCCGACCAGCAGGGGTTTGTCGTGGTAGAGGATGACTATGAGTTCGAGCTGACCTTCGGTCGCGCGCCGTCGCCTGCGTTGAAATCGCTCGATGAGAGGGGCTGCGTCATCTACATCGGCTCGTTCTCGAAATCGCTCTTTCCGGGCCTCCGGCTCGGCTATCTCGTTGCGCCGGAACCCTTTATCGAGGCGGCGCGGGCGCTGCGGAGCACGGTTCTGCGGCACCCGCCGGGGCTCATGCAGCGGACGGCGGCAAATTTCCTCTCGCTCGGCCATTATGACGCGCAGATCAACAGGCTCCGCAAGACGTATCAGCGCCGGCGCCACGTGATGGCTCAGGCGCTCCACCAGTATGGCCTGACGATCGCGGGCTCCGCCGAGGAAGGCGGGTCCAGCTACTGGATGGCGACACCGGACGCAGTCGACGCTGAGGATTTGGCCCGCGCGCTCCACCCCGAGGGCGTGATCATCGAACCGGGCGGGCCGTTCTTTGCGCCGGACACGCCGGATCGGCGCCACTATCGGCTGTCCTATTCCTCGATCTCGTCGGCGCGCATCGGGCCTGGGATCGAACTGATCGCGGAGAAAGTGGCAGAATTGGCCCCATGACTGCGCCGCATCTGGCCCTAAACCAAGGGGGGAAGGCTCGCTAGAAGGCAGGCTGGGATCGGTGCGGCCCAAGGGCCCCGAGTGGAGGAGATGTCTGATGAAAATGACGACGGAAGAAGCCTTTGTGAAAGTCCTGCAGCGGCATGGGATCAAGGACGCGTTCGGGATCATCGGGTCGGCCTTCATGCCGATCTCCGACCTTTTCCCGCGCGCTGGCATACAATTCTGGGACTGCGCGCATGAGGGGTCGGGCGGGATGATGGCCGACGGCTACACCCGTGCCTCGGGCCGGATGTCGATGATGATCGCACAGAACGGCCCTGGCATCACCAACTTCGTGACGGCGGTGAAGACGGCCTACTGGAACCACACACCGCTCCTCCTTGTCACGCCGCAGGCGGCCAACAAGACGATCGGGCAGGGCGGCTTCCAGGAAGTCGAGCAGATGAAGCTCTTTGAGGATATGGTCGCGTACCAGGAAGAGGTGCGCGATCCAGCCCGCGTGGCTGAGGTTCTGAACCGCGTGATCCTGAAGGCGCTCCGCGCCTCGGCGCCGGCGCAGATCAACATGCCGCGGGATTTCTGGACCCAGGTCATCGACATCGAGCTGCCGCCGATCGTCGATTTCGAGCGTCCCTCGGGGGGGAGCGAGGCGATGGACCGCGCCGCGGCGCTCCTGAGCGATGCCAAGTTCCCGGTGATCCTGAATGGCGCGGGCGTTGTTCTCGCGGACGGGATCCCTGCGTCTGCGGCGCTCGCCGAGCGGCTCGATGCGCCGGTCTGCTGCGGCTACCAGCACAACGATGCCTTCCCGGGATCGCACCCGCTCCATGCCGGGCCGCTGGGATACAACGGCTCGAAGGCCGGCATGGAGTTGATCGCGAAGGCCGATGTGGTGCTCGCCCTCGGCACGCGGCTCAACCCGTTCTCGACCTTGCCGGGCTATGGGATCGACTACTGGCCAAAGGACGCGGCGATCATCCAGGTCGACATCAACCCCGACCGGATCGGGCTCACGAAACCCGTCACGGTCGGCATCGTCGGCGATGCACGCCAAGTGGCCGAGGGGCTGCTCGCGCGGCTTTCGGACAGTGCGGGCGATGCGGGGCGGGCGGAGCGGACGGCCGAGATCGCGCTTGCCAAATCGCGCTGGGCGCAGGCCCTGTCCTCGATGGATCACGAGCAGGACGATCCGGGCACGACCTGGAATGAGCGGGCCCGTGCCGCAAAGCCAGACTGGATGAGCCCGCGGATGGCCTGGCGTGCGATCCAGGCGGGGCTGCCCAAAGAGGCCATCATCTCCTCCGACATTGGCAACAACTGCGCGATCGGCAACGCCTATCCGACCTTCGAGACTGCGCGCAAATACCTTGCGCCGGGTCTCTTCGGGCCGTGCGGATACGGGCTTCCGGCGATTGTGGGTGCCAAGATCGCCTGCCCGGACACGCCTGTTGTGGGCTTTGCGGGCGATGGCGCGTTCGGCATCGCAGTCACGGAGCTGACCGCAATTGGCCGGAAGGAGTGGCCGCCGATCACGATGGTTGTGTTCCGAAACTACCAGTGGGGGGCGGAGAAGCGAAACTCAACGCTTTGGTACGATGACAACTTTGTCGGGACAGAGCTCGATGAAGGGGTGTCCTTCGCGGCCATCGCCGAGGCCTGCGGGCTCAAGGGTGTCCAGGCCCGCACCATGGACGCGCTGACCGACGCCCTCCGGCTCGCGATCACCGACCAGATGGAGAACCGGCGCACCACGCTGATCGAGGCAATGCTCAATCAGGAACTCGGCGATCCGTTCCGCCGCGACGCCATGAAAACACCGGTCGAAGTCGCCGGGATCGACGCGGCCGACATGGCCTTGACCTGAGCCAACCGGGCGCGCAAGGCCACGTGCCTCGCGCGCCGCTGCAGCTCTCCGCTGGCCGCCTGCGTTTTAGGCTTTTCGACGCGAAGCGGTGTCGCGTGACCCAGGCGGAGACCGAGTAGGTAGGCGGCTCCGTATCACTGAGGTTCGTCACATCTTATGCCAAATCGGGTGAATGAAGATCTCCCAATACGCCCGGATCGACGCATCCTCGGAGACCGTCAATATGTGCATCTTCGATGGTGAGGGCCGTGTCCTCCTCGAACGGAAGACTGAGGCGGAGCC
>JBCCWM010000421.1:0-4089 GCA_039193505.1 Pseudomonadota bacterium
CCAACGGCCAAGTCGAGCGGATGAACCGCACGATCAAGGACGCCACGGTCAAGCGCGACCGCTACGACGGCCACGTTCAGCTCCGCAGCCATCTCGCCGACGTCCTCGACGCTTACAACTTCGCACGCCGTCTCAAGACGCTCAGCGGTCTAACGTCCTAGGAATACATCTGCAAAATCTGGACTTCAGAGCCGGATCGATCCATCGTCCACCCGATCCACCAGATGCCGGGACTGAACAGCTAGGCCCGCTCGAACACGACACGTCCCGCGTCGAAGCGACCGAGCGTCAGCACACCCGTCTGCCAGGCGCCGGTGTCAATCGACACGGTCTCGCCCACGATCTCAGGCACCTCGGTGACGGTGTGGCCAGCGACCGACCACAGCCGCCGCCCGTCGCTCGCCCGCCAGATCCGCGTGTTGGCCCCCGTCCCCCAGAGCAGGGTGTCGGGCTGCTGGTCCGCCGGGCCGCGGCGGGTCGTGCGCCCGGCATGGCTGAGGAAGAGGTTGCCGCTCCGATGCGCGAGCGGGCGGGTCATCAAGAACCCGCGCGTCTCCTCCGGCATCGCGATCGAGAGCGCCGTGGCAAGCCGGCTGAGCTCCCGCGGTGCGACATCGGGCCCCGGAGTGTCGAGGCCATAGCTTTTGAGCGTTGCGCCCCCGCCATGACGCAGCCAGAGTCGGCCTTCTTCGGGGCGATCCAAGAAAGCGCCGAGCATCGCCTCGTGATTGCCGGCAAGCGCCACCACCGGCAGGTCTCGCGCGGCAAGATGACGGAGATAGGCCAGCACGCCCGCGCTCTCCGGTCCTCGGTCGATGTAGTCTCCGAGGAGCACAATCCGCCCGCCGCTCGTCTGCGCCCAGCCCAGCACCCGCGTGAGGGCGCGGTCGAGCAGGTCGAGCCGCCCATGCACGTCGCCAATCGCGCAGATCGGCGCAGACGGCGCGAGGCCGGGTGCGGCATGCGCCTCGTCCCAGGGCGCGCCATCCGCGTCAGGTGAGGTAGTAGTGCGACCGCGCGCGTACACCGCCATAGCTGTCCCCCAGTCCGTCCCGCTCGAGCTGCTGCTGGTCGATGCGGTTGAGCACGATGCCCGCGGGCTCTGCCCCCACTTGGCGAAGCTCCTCGAGCCCGCGTGTGACCTGCGCCCGGTGGGTCCGCTCCCACCTGACAATATAGAGGAGCGCGTCGGCCTGCGGCGCAACGATCCGCGCATCCGGGACGAGCAACACGGGCGGCGTATCGATCACGACGCAGTCATACACGGACCGCGCTTCCTCCAAAAATCTCTGAAACCGACCGGTGGCGAGGATGTCAGCAGCGTTGGTCGACGCAGCAGCCTCGCCCAAAAGAATGTCGAAGCTGTGCCCGTCCGGCCGGCGCACCGCGGCCTCGAGCGGCAGGAGATCGGCAAGAACCGACAGAATGCCCGGCCCCGGCTCGAGCTCGAACATATGCGCGAAGCTCTGCCGCCGGATGTCGGCCTCGATCAACAGGACCCGCCGGCCCCAGCGCGCCATCGTCTGCGCCAGGAGGGCCGCCGCCGTCGATTTCCCCTCCTCCGGGACCGAGGATGTCACAACCACAACCCGTGGATCGCGCGCGGGGCCACCGAGGAGGATCGACGTCCGAAGCCCCCTCACAGCCTCCGAAAGATGAGAGGCGGGCTTGCGACTGACAGTCTCCACGGGCGGGCGCCGCCGCTCCCCCGAACTTGGCAGACGGCCGAGGACCGGGAGCCCGGTCTCGCCCTCAACCTCCTCGGGTGTCCGAAACCCGGTTCGCCCAACCTCGCGCAGGAGGGTCAGCGCAGCAGGCAGCAGGAGGCCGGTCAGGCCGAGCGCCAACGCCCAAGGTCCGAAGGGCCGGAGTGGGTTTGGCACCAGAGGCGCATCCGCCCGCGCAACAACTGCCAAGGGCGGCACGCCTGTCAGCCCAAGGCGGAGCGCCAGATGCGCGTCAAGGACCGCGTTGGCAATCCGTTGGCTGAGCTCAGGATCCGGCGTCACCGCAGCGAGGCGAAGGAGGTGCGTGCCCGGCTCGATGCGCACGTTCAGCGCCCGAAGGAGTGCCGCCTCCCGCGCTACGACCGGGTCGGTGCCCACGTCCGCCACTGCGGGGCTTACGATGAGGTTGCGCATCGCATCGACCGCGGCGTCCAGTGCCCGCGGCGGCGCGATTTGGTCCGGCTCCACCTCAATCCTGTGCGCAACCTCCCGCAGCACCGGGCGGGAGGTGAGGAGAGTAACCTCCGTCGCAAGATCCTCAGCCCCATCGATCCCGGGGCTGAGGCGCACCAACACGTCTGCCTGCCACGCCGTCGGACCGGCGGCACCGATCAGCGCACCGAGGCCAAGCCCTGCGAAACCGGCTGCGGCGCACAACATCCATTGGATGCGGATCCAACGGACCCAGCGCCATCGCGACCCAGACTTCGAGACCACGCGCCTCATGCTGCCCTCCTGCCAGTGAGCCCATGTTTCGATAAGATCGCCAAGAACTTTCGTCCAAGACTGCAGGGTGTTGACTAAAGTTTTCAGATCGAGCCGTTAATAAAAACTTACACAAAAACCCTCATCGGCGGGCGAGGTCGTTTCAATACAAATGCTTTTCCAAAAGTTTAAGACAGTTGCGAGACACCCAGCCTCCATGGTTGAGTCTGGCAAAGCCAACACCCATTCGGTATCTCATCACGAGGCCCCGTGGCTCAACTGGATAGAGCAGTCCCCTCCTAAGGGACAGGTTGCAGGTTCGAGCCCTGCCGGGGTCGCCAGAATTAACTCAAAAAACAATGAGATAATGCAGGGCAATAATTTCATGGTTGCCGAAGGAAACACGTCTGAACGGCACTTTGTGCCTCATATTGGCACAAAGCGCGCGCAAGGATTTTCCGTAAAGCCATCCTTTATGCGCCACTCGGCATCTGAGCTGCGCGATTTCCTGTAAGGCTCCCACCGCGAACTCCACAGTCTGAGCGCCGTAAAGTGCACTGGTCGGATAACTGATTGCGCCGATCCGAACCCTAAGAATCTCAAAAGAAGGCAAACGACCATGCCGACAGTTCGCAGTGCAGTCGCTGTCCTCGCCTTTTGTGCGACACTCTCCGTGGCCGCCGAATGGTCCGAGACCGTGACGCCGACTGGCAATCCAGATCCACCACTGACCCTGTCGGCAAAATCCACTGAAACACCATCCTGCGTACGAGACAGGCCCGGATCAATCTCGGTTTATTGCACAACGGGCAACGATCGCACCGAGATCCAGACAGGCTGCACCGTTGCGAAAACGAGCCGCGCGAATGGAACGTGCGACTTGTGATCGACGGGACGGGCTATCCTGCCCACTGGAACCGTTGCGACGGCATCGGGGGCTTTGAAGTCGTCGAGCCTGACGAGGTAAAGTGGAATGTGAATCTGCTGAGCGGCAGGAGCCAGCTTGAATTCGTCTTTAAGGACTGGCGTTATGAGGTGTTCGACGTTTCCTTCAAGCTGGCCGAGCTTGACGAACATCTTCCGGCGCTTGGTCGCGAATGCCGCTTCTGATATCCGCGCCGGTCAGCATCAGCCCTCATTTCTGACTTCCAATTGAGGATAACCTGTATTACCTTTTGACCTCGCAGTAGATCTCATGATGCACAATCCAGATGTTGTTGGGCTGGCATAGATGAAGTCTTTTGACCAATATTCATTAGCCGCGTTTCATCTGCATGGTCCGATCATATGTCTGTTGGTATTCGATGGAGTGAATATTTATTTTATTCTCTGCGCAAGAAGATTCAGCGCGGTAGCGACATTACAGTAGATTACTATCAAGACATTGAGTGGATACTAGAAGAAGTAGAATTTATCAAAGCCCCCCGCCCTAGGCTCAGGAGCCATTGATCAGGTAGCCGAGGTGTGGTTCACGGCTCGGAAAACGAGCGGTGACACGAGTGCTCTCTTCTGGCTGAGCGAGGCGAAGACGGCGCGTCTCGAGCTCTCCTTTCGAAAGTCCCATGGAAAGCCTCTCGTCGATGATCGGCGTGTGCTGAGCGGGGTAATCTTCATTGACCGCAATGGCGTGCGGCGGTGCGATGCTCGCCGGGAGTAC
>JBCCWM010000422.1:0-4077 GCA_039193505.1 Pseudomonadota bacterium
CGGATGCATCTTGATTGGGCGCGTAGATGACCTGCGGGTCTTGTCCGATGGCCGGCGGGCGCGCCGAAAGCTTGACAGAGCCAAGCGCCTGGAGCGCCCTGCCGATCTTGGTCGCGCTGGCGGAGACCGCGACCTCGTCCCGCAGCCAGTGCGCGCGAGGTCGTCGGGCCGCCGACGGACCATCCTGACAGGAGCGGGCCTCGCCCCGGCCGAGAGCGCTCCAATCGGCGCTCTGCGCCTGCGTTGAGCAGCGGCGATCTACCTGCCACCCAGAGGTCGATCCGGCCGTCAGGACCCGCGTCGAGCCTCAGATCTCGGTCGCGGGCGATCCGGCGCCGCCTCGTCGAAACGGCGCTGTCCGTCATAGACGACCGCGAGAGCGAGCGGCCGCCGAACCGGCTTGGCGTCCCGACTCGGTAGCACAAGCATTCGCAGATCCCGCATCAAAGGTCCGTCCCGATCCCGATCGCCGCCAGGGCGGCCCGGTTTTTCGTGATGCATCATGCCAGTGACTGATCAGGCCCCCTCAAAGAGGGCCACAGTCAATGCTTGCTGCGATGAGGTGCTTTGCTCCTCCCGGAGCCCTTTGGTGCCCGAGGCCGACAGAGCAACCCAACCGACCACGAACGTGTGCTCGGGCTACAGCGCCAGCGCGTTGTCCAAGGGGTTTCCGCCGGTTGGACCTCGGCTTGGCGTATCCCGGGGTCAGAGCGGCGTTCGCCGGCAGGCAACCGGCGTCGGCGACAAGGGCCACTGAACGGGGGAATGACGCTCCGACCGTTCCGAAGAACGACCTGCTCGCGCCGACTGAGCCCTTTGCACGCCTGTTCGACTGGTCTGAAGTCCGCTGTTCGATCGGCTGTGTCGTTTTGCGTCTCGATGGGTGGAGCGGCGGGCCAGCCGCCAGTCGTCCGAAGCCGATGCCCGCGGCGGACCTGCCAAAGCGGGCCGCGCGCCCGTAGGGCGATCTCGTTTTGGGGCGCGACCCGACCATTTCGTCATGTGCACACCGGGACCCAGCGGCTTGGCGAGCGACGGCCGCAATGGCGGCTGGCGCTCTTCGATGCCGCTCGCGGCGCAAAAAGCGGCCTCAGGCGCTGGCGGCCAGGCGGCGGCGCAGCACCCACTCGGCGATCTCACGTGGGGTCCAGAAGCGTCCAGCGGCGGCAAAAGCGGGAGTTTCCTGAACGGTGACCCAGACATTGCGCGCGGCGTCTGGGTCTTCGCGACCAAGGGCCCTGAGGACCCGCTCGGTCGTACGCTCGGCAAGGCGGGCTTTGCGGGGACGGGAGAGGGCGCCTTCGGGCAGGAGGTAGTTGACGCGGACAGCGTCGGGCGCGCGGTGGCCCGCGGAAATGATCGGCAGGCGACGGATCTCGCAGCGTGTGATCTCCTGCGTGGCAGGCGCCTCGGGGTCCCCGCCGAGAGCCGAGATCACATGAGCGCAGAGTTCGGCGCTGAGTTCTTCGGCCTCCAGTGTGGCTTGGTCGGAGAGGATCAGTTCAACGAGCGGCATCAACGGGCCTCCTATGTAAGACAACAGGGAACGGGGCGGCCTTGCGCACGCCGCCAAAACCTTCGAGGACAGCGGCCTCGGGCATCTCAATCCGGCAAAAGCGGTCCTGGAGGGCCGTCAGGGTGGCAGCGATCTCGAGGATCGCGATTCGCGAGCCCATGCACCGATGGGCGCCCGTGCCGAAGACAAGCTCTCGGGAGGGGGCGCGCACGGGCTGAAACGCTTCCGGGTCCTCGAACACCTCCGGGTCGCGCATAGCGCTCAGGATCGAGAGCCCCACCATTGAGCCGCCCGGGATCGTGTCTCCGCCGCCCGGCACGGGCCAGTCCTCATCCGTCCAAAGCGGCAGCGTGCCGATTGGGCTGTCGAGGCGCAGCACTTCGCGGATAGCGTCCTCGAGCACGGGCTGTGCCTCGTCCCATCTCGGCAGGATGTAGGACGCGGCGAGCGGCAGGGCGGCGAGGATCGTGTGGCTGCCCCCCATCACCATTCCGACGATCTGCATCACCAGATCCTCGGGCGAGAGCGCGCCGCGCTCGTCCACCAGTGCGGTCAGGAGGTCGTCGCGCCCGACGCGCCGCCGCGCCTCCATCTCACGCGACACGAGCCCGATCAGGTCCTCAAGCGCCGCCTCGATCTCGCTGTGGCGGTCCATCGGATAAACCGCCGCGAGCGAGAGTGAGAGCATGTTGACCCGCTCTGCAGTCCAGTCGAGTTCGTCTTCCGCGATGTCGAGGCCGAGGAGACCGGCGATGACAGCCGTCGGCAGCCGCGCTGCGAGTGCGCCGACAAGATCGATCGGCGTCTCGGCCGGCAGAGCGGCGACCTGGTCCACGGCGATCTCTGTTATGTCGCCAGCCAGCGCGTTGATCTTCGGAAAGGACAGCGCCGTGTTGAACGGGCGTCGTTTCACCGGATGGGACGGGCTTGGGTCGAAGAGCATGATCCGCGACAAAAACTCCGCGACCCGCCCCTCTGGAATCCCGGCGAGCTGCACGTAGTCCGAGCCGCGCATCTGGTGGAGACGCTCGTCCATCGTCGCCTCCATCACATTGCTGTGGCGGAGAACGAGGTAGAGGCGCGGCATGATCTCGACGACCGGGTGCTCGGCTCTCAACGTGCGGAACGCGGCGTGCGGATCGGCGAAAAGGGCGGGCAGATCGGCGGCAGGGATCATTAGCAGCTTGTCTTCCACACGGGACGGACGACGCTCCTGCCCGAACATGTCTGACCACGGACTGCCGTCAATCGATACAATTATACGCGAAATGCTATGCAACTCGCTGCCGCCGATCAACCCCAAGGGGATGATGTCCAATTCAACTCATCCTTGAGACGGAACCTGCCACAGATGCGCTGATGTTGCGAAACGGCGGTCGGTGGCGCCCGGGTCATTGCAGAACGCGTAACGATCTCGCGCGCGCGGCGCATGTTCTCTCGACCGCGGGCACCCCCATCTCTGACGGCAGAAGGCCGCAACCGCCTCAGGAGACAGAAACATGATCAGCGACATCACAGGCCTGCACCACGTCACCTCGATGGCGGCGTCTGCACAGGCCAACAGCGACTTCTTCACAAAGACCCTCGGGCTCCGTCGGGTGAAGAAGACCGTCAACTTCGACGCACCGGACGTCTATCACCTCTATTACGGGGATGAGCAGGGCACGCCCGGCTCGGTGATGACGTACTTTCCGTTCGGCACCATGCCACAAGGTCGACGCGGGACGGGAGAGGTGGGCGTCACCGAGTTTGCGGTTCCCAAAGGCTCCCTCGGACATTGGCGCACGCGTCTGATGGATCGAGGCGTCACGGGCCTCGTGGACGGCGCCGCTTTTGGCGAAGCGCGCCTCGGCTTCGACGGCCCGGACGGCGACGGACTTGCCCTTGTGGAGGTCGCAGAGGATGCGCGCGCGCCCTGGACCGGCGGCGACGTCCCCGCCGACATGGCGATCCGCGGGTTCCGGGGCGCGCGGATGCGGCTCCGGGACGGATGGGCGACTGGCGAACTCCTCCAGTACATGGGGTACGAGCGAGAGGGCACGGACGGCGATCTCACCCGCTATGTCCGTCCAGGCGGCAACGGGGCGGACCGGATCGACGTCGAGACGCTGCCGAGCGCGACGCCTGCTGGCCAGGGCGCCGGCTCAGTCCACCACATCGCATTTGCGGTGCCGGATCGCGCCGCTCAGCTCGCCGTGCGCAAGGCGCTCGTCGACACGGGCTACAACGTGACGCCGGTGATCGACCGGGACTACTTCTGGGCGATCTACTTCCGCGCACCAGGGGGCGTGCTCTTTGAAGTTGCGACCAACGAGCCCGGCTTTGACCGCGATGAGGACACTGCGCATCTCGGCGAGGCGTTGAAACTGCCCCGCCAGCACGAGCACCTGCGCTCGAAGCTCGAAGAGCATCTCGAGCCGATCGAGGATTGAGTGATGAAGGACGCCTACACCCACATCGCGCGCCCGCCCCAAGCGGGCGCCCCCCTGATCTTTGCATTCCACGGCACAGGCGGGGACGAGCATCAGTTCGATGGCCTGCTGGCCGAGATTGCGCCGAAC
>JBCCWM010000423.1:0-4070 GCA_039193505.1 Pseudomonadota bacterium
CCCATCCATCGGGTCGACATGGATCCAGTCTGCACCCGCCACCTCCACCGCCCGGATCTCCTCTCCGAGCTTTGCAAAATCGGCTGAAAGGATCGACGGCGCTATCTTCAGGCCGGCATCGAAGACGGGCGTCGGCATGGGTGGCTCCTCTGGACGTGTTTGGCGAGGCCATACCAACACCCCTCCCCAGATGTCCAATGGGCGCCGCGCGACGCCCTGGCCGGCGCCTTCGCGGGACATGGGCGTGTGTCCACACAGGAAAGGTCCTTGTTGGGAGTTCCGGGGGCGCCGCGATCCAAGGTCGCCGCCACATCCAGACACCGGGGCACACCTGCGTGATCCGCGGCAGGGAGGTGTGCGACGCCACCTGGATGGCCGCTCACCCGAGAGCGCCTGACCCCGCCAGAAAACCTGCTTGCCGCTTCGGCATAGCAACTCTGCTTCGTGCCGGGAGGACGGACCGGGTGCCGCTCAGCCCGATGGGGCAAGCCCCACGGCCGAGTGCCTCGCACGACCGCCGGCGCCACCCATGCGGCAACGGTCCCCACCACTTTCCCGGGGTCCGGGCCATCGCTTACGCCACGTGCCGGTCCAGGGCCACGCATTGGACGGGATCGAGCGGCCGCTCAGCTCTGACGGGTCAGTCTGCGCATCAGGGACGAGGTGTCCCAGCGGCCGCCACCCATGGACTGGACGTCCTTGTAGAACTGGTCGATCATCGCGGTGACCGGAAGTTGAGTGCCGTTGCGATCGGCCTCCGCGAGGCAGATGCCAAGATCCTTGCGCATCCAGTCAACGGCAAAGCCAAAGTCAAACTCGTCCGCCAGCATGGTCTTGCCGCGATTGTCCATCTGCCAGGAGCCCGCCGCGCCCTTGGAGATCACGTCGAGCACCGCCTCACCGTCGAGGCCGGCCTTCGAGCAGAACGTCATGCCCTCCGAGAGACCCTGAAGAAGGCCCGCAATGCAGATCTGGTTCACCATCTTGGTGAGCTGCCCCGCGCCCGATGCGCCCATGAGACGGCATGACTTGGCGAACGCGTCGATCACCGGCGCAACACGGTCATAGGGCGCCGCATCGCCGCCGCACATGACCGTGAGCGCGCCGTTCTCCGCGCCGGCCTGGCCCCCCGAAACCGGCGCATCGATGAAATCGAAGCCCTTGGCCTTCGCCGCCGAAAAGAGCTCACGCGCCACTTCAGCGGAGGCTGTGGTGTGATCGACAAAAACCGCACCCGATGCTGCCATTGCCGCGAACGCACCGCCCTCCGCCGTTGTTATGCTGCGGAGGTCGTCGTCGTTTCCAACGCAGGCGAACACGATCTCGGCCCCTGCGGCGGCCTCCGCCGGGGTCGCGCGGTGGCTGCCGCCATGCTGCTCAACCCAGGCCTCCGCCTTTGCGGCGGTGCGGTTGTAGACCACAATCTCGTGGCCCTTGGCGGCCAGATGCCCCGCCATCGGGTACCCCATGACCCCCAATCCCAGAAATGCCGTCTTGGCCATGTGAGCCCTCCCAACGCGCGCTTTGTCGCCCACCTGCCCTCCTATGGCTTGCGGGTCAAGCGGCGGCGCGCCAAGCTCCGCGCGATGGTTTGGCTCTTTCGCTGGTTGGTTCGGCTTCTGGCCGGTGCCTTCGTCCTCGCGCTTCTGGCAGTGGGGTTGGTCTACTACCTGGCGACACGCTCGCTCCCCGATTACGACGCAACCTGGGAGGTTGCGCGGCTGGACCGGCCGGTTGAGATCGTGCGCGACAGCCATGCGATCCCACATATCTTCGGCGAGACGGATCGCGACGTCCTCTTCGGGCTCGGGTTTGCACATGCGCAGGACCGGCTCTGGCAAATGACGCTGATGCGGCGGACCGCGGAGGGGCGGCTGTCGGAGCTCTTCGGGGCTGAGACCGTCTCAATCGATCATCTGATGCGGGCGCTCGATCTTTACGGCCACGCGCTTGCCGCGGCGGAGCGGCAAAGCCCGCTGGTCACGGCCGAGCTCGAGGCCTATGCGGCGGGCGTCAACGCCTATCTCGATCTGATCCAGGAGGAGGCCCTCGGCCGCGGCGCGCCGGAGTTTTTCCTGTTCGAGCCTCGCGTGGCGCCCTGGACACCCGCCGATTCGATCGCAATCCAGAAACTGATGGCCTTCCAACTCACGGACATGGCCTCACGCGAGGTGTTGCGGGCACAGCTCTCCCTCCGCCTCGAGCCTGAACGGGTCGAGGATCTGATGCCCGAGCCGGCGGACGGGGTCATAGCGCTTCCCGACTACGCAGAAACACTCGGACCGGTGCAGTTTGCCCGCGTCGCACCTCTGCCGCGGCACCCGCTCTCCCCCGTGGCCGAGGCCGGGTTTGGCGGCGCGTCGAATGCCTGGGCGGTGGACAGCTCGCGCGCGGCCGCCCGCGCCCCGCTCCTCGCCAATGACCCGCATCTGCCGCTCTACGCTCCGGGGTGGTGGATGCTGGCCCGCCTGGAGTTTGCCTCGGGCGGCGTGATCGGCGGCACGATCCCGGGCTTGCCGGCGGTCCTTGTCGGCCGGTCCGAGAAGCTCGCCTGGGGCCTGACCACAGCAGGCCTCGACGACCAGGACATCTTTATCGAGCGATTGGGCGACGACCCCGACACCTATGCAGCGCCGGCCGGACCACAGGCCTTCGTGACCCGCGACACGATCATCAACATTGCGGGCGCTCCGCCCCGGACGCTGACGCTCCGCTGGACGCGGCACGGACCGGTGATCCCACCCCCACACTACAACGCGGCGGATGTGACGCCCGAGGGGCATGTGGCGGCGCTCGCGTGGACGGCACTGACCTCCGAGGATCGGACAATCGAGGCGATGCTCGATGTGATGCGCGCGCCCTCGGTCGACGCGGCGTTGGAGGCGAGCGTCAAGGTCGTGGCGCCCGCTCAGAACCTGATGCTGGCCGATCAAAGCGGGATTGCGATGCGTGCGCTCGGCCACGCGCCTCGCCGGGATCCAGCCTCGCTTAGCCAGGGGAGACTTCCCTCGGCCGGATGGCTCGCCGAGAACGACTGGACGGGCAGCTTCCCGGTGGACAGCAATCCAAGCGTTCGCGCGCCCAGCTCCGGCGTGTTGGTCAACACGAACAACCGCATCACCGACGCGCCCTTCCCCAACCACTGGACATTCGATTGGGGCGACAGCCACAGGATCCGGCGGGCGACGCGGCTTCTCAATGGGCGGGAGTTTCACACGCTCGAGAGCTTTGTGGGCATCCAGACCGATCAAATCTCACCGGCGGCCCGCGCCCTCCTGCCGCTCGTTGCGCGCGACCTCTGGTATCAGGGCGAGCCGGCGGCGGAGGGCACGCTGGCCCGGCAGCGCCAAACGGCCCTTGCGGCCTTGGCCGCTTGGAACGGGGAAATGGGGGAACACGCGTTCGAGCCGCTGATCTACGCGGCCTGGATGCGCGAGCTCCAACGCCGCCTGATTGTGGATGATATCGGCCCGCTGGCCGCGCGACGCCGCACGCCTGTCCCTCTTTTCATCGAGCGGGTGTTTCTCGATGAGAACGGCGCATCTGCCTGGTGCGACATCCGCCAATCGGCCACCGTCGAGACCTGCGAGACTATTGCCCGCCTTGCGCTCGACGCCGCACTTGTCGAGCTGACAGAAGCCTACGGCGCGCGGATCGAGAGCTGGCGTTGGGGCAGTGCGCACACAGCGCTCCACCGGCACCAGTCACTCGGCCAAGTGCCGGGTCTCGGGTGGCTGGTCAACATCCGCCAGCAGACGCCGGGGGGCGACCACACGCTTCTGCGCGGCGCGATGCGCAATTGGGGCGAGGCGCCCTACACCAACGTGCACGGCAGCGGCCTTCGGATCGTGGTCGACTTTGCAGATCCCGAAAGCTCAGCGATGATGATCGCGACAGGGCAGTCCGGGCATGTTCTCTCCCGCCACTACGACGACCTGTCGCTTCTCTGGCGGCGGCTCGAGTACATTCCGATGACGCTCGATCCGACGCTTGCGCGAGGGGGCGCCGTCGGTGTGACGCGGCTCCGGCCCAAGGGGTGACGCGGCGCGGCGCATCGCTTAGCGTCCAAA
>JBCCWM010000424.1:0-4061 GCA_039193505.1 Pseudomonadota bacterium
CGAAGCCCGCCAGACCTCCGCTAGATCCGGCTAATCGACACATCAAACGAACTCTCGTCGATCGAGGGGCGCCCGTCACCAGGCGCCACACCCTATGGCTTGTGCCGGTCTCAGGCCGCAGACACAGCGCGCTTCGTCATCACTTTCACGAGATGCGCCCGGTACTCGGGCGTCCCGTGCAAATCGCCGATCATCGGCAAAGATGGCACTGCGACCGGGTCGAGCGCCCCCGGTGCAAAATTGGCACTGAGCGCCGCTTCGGCGTCGCCCCACCGAAACACGCCATCCTCGCCTGCGCCCGTAACCGCGACCCGGACCCCATCAGCGAACTTCGCCACCATCACACCGACGAGCGCAAACCGCGACGCTGGCTGCACGAATTTCTGGTAATTGGCGCGCTCAGGGACCGGAAACTTGACCTCCGTGATGATCTCACCCTCGTCGAGCGCGGTGGTGAACATCCCCTGAAAATAGTCGTCCGCCGCGATCGACCGGCTGTTGGTCACAATCGTCGCGCCGGAGGCGAGTGCAGCCGCCGGGTAGCAGGCCGACGGATCGTTGTTGGCAAGACTGCCGCCGATCGTCCCGCGATGACGCACCGACGGGTCGCCGATATGCCCGGCAAGGGCGGCGAGCGCGGGGTAGGCCCCGGCTGAGCGGTTGACCTCCGCATGGGTCGTCGCCCCGCCAATGCAGACGCGCCCCGCATCGTCAGTGCAAATCCCAACCATCTCGGAGATGCCCGTCAGGCTCACCAGCCGCGAGGGCTGCGCCAACCGCTGCTTCAGCGTCGGGATCAAGGTTTGCCCGCCCGATATCGGCTGCGCCTCCTCATGGGCGAGCGCCGCCACCGCATCGGAGATCGTCAACGGTTTCACGAATTCAAAATCATACATCTCTTTCCTCCCTCATCAGAGGTGCCCGGCGGGGATGGGGGGCGGGGCGACTTGGCCAAAGGCCAAGAGCGCCCGACCCCCATCCCGTCAGCCGGCAATTGCGGACCAGACCCGAGCGGGGCTGAGCGGCATGTCGATATGCGTCACCGGCTTGCCATTGCGGTGCAAGGCATCCACCACCGCATTCACCACCGCGGGCGGTGAGCCGATCGCACCGGCCTCCCCGCATCCCTTCACGCCCAGAGGATTGTGCGTGCAGGGTGTCCCGGTCGAGTGATCGACGACGTAAAAGGGCACGTCATCCGCCCGGGGCATCGCATAGTCCATGAACGACCCCGTCACGAGCTGTCCGGTCTCGTCATAGGCGCAGGTCTCGAGTAGCGCCTGGCCGATCCCCTGACCAATCCCACCATGCACCTGCCCCTCGACGATCATCGGGTTGACGATGTTGCCGAAATCATCCGCCGCAGCGAAGGACACGACCTCGACTTTGCCGGTCTCCGGGTCGACCTCCACTTCGCAGGCATAGGCGCCCGCAGGGTAGGTGAAGTTCGAAGGATCGTAGAACGCCGTCTCCTCAAGCCCCGGCTCGATCTCCTCGAGCGGGTAGTTATGTGGCACATAGGCCGCGAGACAGACATCGCCCCACGCGACGGACTTGTCGGTGCCGGCCACAGTGAACTGACCGTTCGCCAGTTCGACATCCGCCTCCGAGGCCTCCATCAAATGCGCGGCGATCTTCTTGGCCTTGTTCACCACTTTTTCGGTCGCCCGAACAAGCGCCGAGCCCCCAACGGCGAGCGAGCGCGAGCCGTAAGTGCCCATCCCCATGGGAACTTTGGACGTGTCGCCATGCACGATCTCGACCAGATTCTCGTCGATCCCGAGCATTTCGGCCACCACCTGCGGGAACGTGGTCTCGTGCCCCTGTCCATGGCTGTGGCTGCCGGTGAAGACAGAGATCGAGCCGGTTGCATTCACCCGCACCGACGCACTCTCGTACAGTCCCGCCCGGGCGCCGAGCTGACCGACGAGGTTCGAGGGTGCGATCCCGCAGGCCTCAATGTAGCAGTTGACCCCAAGACCGCGCCATTTTCCGCGAGCCGCGCTTTCGGCCGCGCGCGCATCGAAGCCCGCCACATCCGCGATCTCAATGAGCTTGTCCATCGTCGCGTCGTAATTGCCGGTGTCGTACTCGACGGCGACCGGCGTGGCGTAGGGGTACTGGTCGGGCTTGATGAAGTTCCGGCGGCGGAGCTCGATCGGGTCGATGCCCATCTCGCGTGCCGCTTTGTCGATCACGCGCTCGAGCTGGAAGGTCGCCTCCGGCCGGCCGGCCCCGCGATAGGCATCGACGGGCACGGTGTTTGTGAAGACCGCCTTCACGTTCACATAGATGAGCGGCGTCGTGTAGTTGCCGGCCATCAGAGTGCCGTGGAGCCAAGTCGGGATCGAGGGCGCAAAGGTCGAGAGATAGGCGCCCATATTGGCGTAGGTGTCTGTGCGGAGCGCGAGGAACGTGCCGTTCTCATCCATCGCAAGCTCGATCTTCGTCACGTGGTCGCGGCCCTGGGCGTCGGTGATGAAGGCCTCCGAACGCGAGGCCGTCCATTTGACCGGGCGGCCGACGGCCTTCGCGGCAAAGGTGCAGAGGGCCTCCTCGGCGTAGTGGAAGATCTTCGAGCCGAAGCCGCCGCCGACATCCGGTGCCACCACGCGGAGCTTGTGCTCGGGGATGCCGAGCACGAAGGCGCCCATCAGGAGGCGGATCACATGGGGGTTCTGGCTCGTGGTGTAGAGCGTGTGCTCATCGGTCGCGGCGTTGTAGTCGCCCAGGGCGACGCGGGGCTCCATCGCGTTGGGCGCCAGGCGCTGGTTCACCAGCTCAAGCGTCGTGACATGGTGCGCGCCCTCGATCGCCTGATCCACGGCCTCGCGGTTTTCTTCGACGAAGCCCCAGTCATAACAGAGGTTTGAGGTGAGGTCGTCATGGACCTTCGGGGCGCCGGCCTCAATGGCGGCCTTCATGTCGATGACGGCCGGCAGCTCTTCGATGTCGATGTCGATCGCTGCGGCCGCATCGCGGGCCTCGGCAAGGCTCTCGGCCACCACGGCGGCAATCGGGTCGCCGACATGCCGGACCTTTCTTTGGGCGAGAACAGGATGCGGTGGCTCCTGCATCGGCTGTCCGGTCCGGTCCGTCACCTGCCAGCCGCAGGGAAGACCGCCGACGCCCTCGAAATCGGCGCCGGTGAAAATCCGGAGCACACCGGGCATCCCTGCGGCTTCGGACGTGTCGATCGAACGGATCCGCCCGTGTGCGACGTCCGATCTTAGAAAGTGAACGTAGGTCTGGCCGTGGACCGTGATGTCGTCGGTGTACTGACCTTTGCCGGTGAGAAACCGGACGTCCTCGCGCCGTTTTGGGCTGGCACCGATCCCGTGATCTTTGGGCATTAGCTGGCTCCCTTACATGTTTGCGTGCGGACGGTTGTCGGGCGCTCTTGGCCTCCGGCCAAATCGCCCCGCCCCCCGTCCCCGACACGGTTCTTATTCGGCAGCGAGAGGCTGCAGTTGGGCGGCGGCCGCCTGGATGGATTTGACGATGTTGTGATAGCCGGTGCAGCGGCAGAGATTGCCTTCGAGATACGCCCGGATTTCAGCCTCGGTGGGGCTCGGGTTCTGGGCGAGGAGGTCGGCGGCGATCATGACCATTCCCGGGGTGCAGAAGCCGCACTGAAGGCCGTGATGTTCCTGAAAGGCGGCCTGTATCACGCCGAGGCTGCCATCGGGGTTGCTCATGCCCTCGATCGTGCGGATCTCAGCGCCCTCGGCATCGGCCGCCAGGACGGAGCACGCTTTGACCGCTTCGCCGTTCAGATGGATCACGCACGCCCCGCATTGCGAGGTGTCGCAGCCAATATGCGTGCCTGTGAGGCGCAAATCCTCGCGCAGAAAGTCGGACAGGAGGCGGCGCCCCTCCACTTGGCCCGACACGCTTCGGCCGTTCACGACCATGGTGACGTCATGCATCTTGTGTGCTCCCTGAATCTGATTTTGACACGAGCCGCTTCAGCCAGCTCTTTTTCTTTTCCTCGGGCGGTCTGTCGGCCACCTCGGGTTCACCCTCGACAGCGATCTGGAACCGCTCGAAAAACTGGTCCG
>JBCCWM010000425.1:0-4059 GCA_039193505.1 Pseudomonadota bacterium
CCATACCGCTCCTCGCGAGCAGTCTGACCCCAGTCATCGAGGTTTCCATGTGAAGCTCACCACCTCCCCCTCACCCGACGCACCCAAGGCCCCCGCACCACGCGCAGCCCGACGCAGGCCCCACCCCACCCCCAGGCTCCGTCGAAACCTGCGCCGGAAACTGCACCTCATGTGCGGACGCCAATTCGACCCGATTCCTTCGGCGGGCTTGCAGAAATATCAACAGGGCGACAACGTCAGCGGTGTTGGATCCAACCGCCGCCGAGGACCCGTGTGGTGCCCTCCTCGTAGAAGACGCATGCCTGGCCCGGTGCAACGCCCTCTTCCGCCGACAGAAGCTCCACCTCTGCTCGGGCTGGACCGAGCGGTCGAACGCGCGCGGACCGGGGCGGACGGGTCGACCGTATCTTGACCATCACATCCCATCCCACTTCCGGCGCCTCTTCAAAGGCAGTGTCGCCGAGCCAGTTGACCTCCGCCACCGGCACGGTGCACTGCGCCAGTGCCTCGCGCGGACCGACCACGACACGGTGCGCATCGGCATCCAGCCCCACCACATAGAGCGGCGGGCCACCGGAGATCCCGAGGCCGCGTCGCTGTCCCACAGTGTAGCGCAACACCCCTTCGTGGCGCCCGAGCACCCGACCCTCAAGGTCGACGATGTCGCCGGGTTCCGCCGCACCCGGGCGGAGCTTTTCGATCACGCTGGCATAGCTGCCGTTCGGGACGAAGCAGATGTCCTGACTGTCCGGCTTCTCCGCCACCGGCAACCCGTAGCGACGCGCCAGAGCACGGGTTTCGTCCTTCGACGCGAGTGCCCCAAGCGGAAACCGCAGATAGCTGAGCTGCTCCGGCGTCGTTGCGAACAGAAAGTAACTCTGATCGCGCGAGGGGTCGGCTGCGGAATGGAGTTCTGGACCCGCATGCCCGACGGTCCGGCGGATGTAGTGCCCCGTTGCCATGCAGTCCGCATCAAGGTCCTGCGCGGTTTCAAGAAGGTCACGAAACTTCACGCGCTCGTTGCAGCGTATGCAGGGCACCGGGGTCGCGCCAGCGAGGTACGCATCCGCAAACTCATCGATCACGCTCTCCCGGAAACGGCTCTCATAGTCGAGGACGTAGTGCGGGAACCCCATGTCCTCTGCCACGCGACGCGCGTCGTGAATGTCGCGCCCAGCACAGCACGCACCCTTCCGCGCCAGGGCCGCACCGTGGTCATAGAGCTGCAAGGTGACCCCGACGACATCATACCCGTCATCGGCCAACATCGCAGCCACAACAGAGCTGTCGACGCCCCCCGACATGGCCACCACGACCCGAGTGTCGCGCGGTGCCTTTGCGAAGCCCAGCGAATTGACCTGTGCGGGATCTTTTTCGCGCCTTGTATCGAACATCAATTACTCTCGGTTAAGTAACGCGCGCATATACTGAAAATGCCCACAACCACAAGGTCGAGTTTCACCCCGATTTAAGGATCGTTCGGTATACCAACCCCTGGGTGAGTGACCACAATATGGGGTTTGGGACAGATGTATATCAGACGCGAGAAAGGGCCAGTCTTCGTTACCATGCCAGATGGGACAAAGATGTCACGGGCCGATTTGCCGCCGCCTGACACCACGCGCTGGGTGGCGCGCCGGAAGGCTGCCGTTGTCAACGCCGTCAACGCTGGACTGATACAAGAGCAGGAAGCCTGCGACCTCTACGGCTTGTCGGCCGAGGAACTGAACAGCTGGCGCATCGCATTGCAAACACATGGCGCCCGCGCGCTCAAGGCGACATCTGTACAAAAGTATAGACAACTTTAACGGGAATACCTATTCTCCACTTGTAAAGGGTAACGCCGCGTTAAGGGTTTCGACCTACCGATCGGCCTCGAGTGAGTGACAAACCGTCTGGAGGGTAGCGAATGCGCGTTTTGTTGGTCGAGGATGACCCTACGACGTCAAAAAGCATCGAGATGATGCTGACGAGCGCTAACCTCAATGTGTACGCGACAGATCTTGGCGAAGAAGGCATAGATCTGGCTCGAATATACGATTACGATCTGATTCTGCTCGACCTAAATCTTCCTGACATGAACGGGCACGAAGTTCTTCGCCAGCTGCGGATGTCCAAGGTCGAGACGCCAATTCTCATTCTATCGGGGATGGATGACACTGAAAACAAGATCAAAGGTTTTGGTTTCGGCGCCGATGATTACATGACGAAGCCGTTCCATCGGGAGGAGTTGATCGCGCGCATACACGCGATTGTCCGGAGATCTAAAGGACATGCGCAGTCTCTGATCCGAACTGGCAAGTTTACAGTCAACCTTGACGCGAAGACGGTCGAAGTCAGCGGGAAACCCGTTCACCTGACGGGCAAAGAGTACCAGATGCTTGAACTTCTTTCGCTGCGCAAAGGGACAACCCTGACAAAAGAAATGTTCCTCAACCACCTCTACGGAGGCATGGATGAGCCGGAACTCAAGATCATCGACGTCTTCATCTGCAAGTTGCGCAAGAAGCTCTCCGAGGCGACAGGCGGCGAGAACTACATCGAAACGGTCTGGGGACGGGGATACGTGCTCAGGGACCCTCGCCCAGATGACAAAGGCGACGATCAGCCGCTCGCTGTGGGAGCTTGAACCTTGCTGAATCGACGCCGGTTGTGCTTCCTTCGATTTAATCTGCGGCCCTCCCCAACTGTCCACTGCACCTTCTTGACTGACGAATGACATGATGGTTTCGTTCGGCGATCTGCCTTGGTTTCGGTAACCCGGATGCGAGCGATCTAAGTTGTAGTGAGCTGCTCTCGGCTGACACGGTCTTCGTCCACCCCGTCAAGGGCGTGGGCAAGGTGGACGCGGTGGTCGAAACCTACGGCGGCTATGCCTTCGGCTTGCCTGCACATCTGGAAACAGCCAGAAGCCGCGGTGGCGACTGCTGCTCCGACGGCGGTCGGGTCAGGTCACCTCGAGCGCCAGGAAAACTGACCCATCCGGCGCCGGGTACATCCCTTTCTCACGCATCTGCGTCCGCCATCGATAGATACGCTGCCGCGTCAAATCATGCGCCCGCACCACATCGGGCAACGTCGCGCCTGCCACGCCCACTTCCATCAAGATTGAGAGCTTCTCGTCGTCCAACCATCGCCGCCGCCGCTCAACGCCAAAGATCACCTCGTGTCGCAAGATCTGCCCTGGCCCAATACGACGTCGGTAACCACGTCAAAAGCGACGGATCATAGGATCTCACCCCCACCTCCGACAGGCGGCCCAAACCGGGCGGTTACGATAACCCCAACACTTGGAACACACAGTTTTTGAGCGTATCCTGATCATTCCGGTGCGGAGCCGGTTGCGGTGAAGACCGTCGCGCACTCCGCGGGGGGTGAGATCGACAAGGCGGCCGATGGCGGTCCGGAGGTCCTCGACGGTTGGTTCGGCGGCCGGTCGCACGAACGCCTCGAGCTTCGAGAAGGCCGTCTCGATGGGGGTGACGGCAGGACTGTGGGGCGGGAGGACGCGCAGCTCGGCGCCTCTGCCAACCCGCGCGCGGCGACGCGTTTGTGGCTGGAGAGGGCGTCCATGACGACGGTGTCGCCAGGGCGCAGCGTCGGAGCGAGGACGTGGCGGACAGAGGCCTCGACCCAGCCTGGCCCGTCCAAGCAGCGAGGCATGGAAGGCGCCACCGGTCCGAGCCCGATGGCGAGCGGTGCGACCACGCCGCTCAGACGCAGGCCAGCTACGAGGGCGGTCTTGCGGTGGCTGTTCAGAACGCCCATGCGCAGCCGCCTGACGCCCATGCGCAGCCGGCGCGCCGCGCCGCCGGCCCCCGCGGCTGCGGGCCCTATCGGTGGCCGTCCGCGTTTCGTCGACGAAGACACGCCGCTCGGGATCGAGATCGGGCTGGGCGTCGACCCGGGCGCGGCGCTCGCTCGGAACGTCCGCGCGGTCATGCTCGCTCGGCCTTGTCCTCGGATCGATGGCGGCTCCGTGCCTCGCCACGGCCGGTGTTTTTCCGCGTGATGCCGCGCCTCGGGCAAAACCGCGGGAGACCGGACGTCGACGTCGCG
>JBCCWM010000426.1:0-4055 GCA_039193505.1 Pseudomonadota bacterium
AAGCGTGCGCGGAGCGCTGGAGCGTCGGTGAGCACCGCCTCAAGACCCAATTCGGCCACTCGGTGGAGATCAGGGAGAACTTTTTCGATCAGCTGGCGCCGGACCTCTGCCCTGACCGTGGCGGGGAATGCGAGGAGGCGCTTGGCGAGTGCTGTGGTCGTGGCGTCGTCAAAGACCGCCTCCCAGGCGGTGCGCTCCGGGCCGAACTCGAACGGCTGACGCGGTGGGGCATCGGCCCGGGCGGCCGCGGTGGCCGCCGTGTCGACGGCGCGATCGGCGACGATGACGCCGTAGTCTCGCGCTGCTGCCTCAGGGCTGACGAACCCGGCGACGACGTCGCGCAGGACAGTGGCCGGATCACGCTCGAACGGGTCGCCGTACCCGCCCCCGCCGGCGGTCAGAATCGTGACGCGGTCGCCGGCCTCGGCAACGAACATGTCGAGCTTGCCGAGGTCGCGCTCCCCTTCGAGGCCGTGGTTGAGGATCACCCGGCACGGCGCGCCCGGGCCGCCGCCCGCGACGCCCCAAGGGCGGAACACAAAGCGCTCGAGCCCGCGGCCGAGGACTGCGGTGCCCGCGCGGGGGATCAGGATCCGCATCTCGAGCCCGGTGCCGCCGCGCCACCGCCCGACACCGCCCGAATCTGGGCGCAGCCGATAGGCCTCGATCACAACATCGGCGTCTGCCTCGGAGCGTTCGACGGGCGTGTTGTAGAGATTGGCGAGACCGCTGTCGCGCCCGTCGACCCCATCGGCGCCGTCCCGCGCCCCAGTGCCGCCGACGAGCGACTGGATCACCATAACGTTGCGCGTGCCGGTCGCCGGGTTCTGTTCGGCGAGCACGGTCGGCACGACAGTGCCGCCCGAGGGAGCCGGAATGAGGCCGGGGAGCGCGGTCGCAATGCACCCGACAACGGCATCGTTGATCCGGATCGCCGTGGCGTGGCGCACGCCAACGGCTGCCGGAAACTCCGGGTTGAGGACGGTGCCCTTCGGGACATGGACGCTCATGTTCTCGAAGAGCCCGTAATTGAGGGGGACGGAGCGGTCATAGCTGCCGATCAGGTGCATGAGCTTGAGCGTGAGCCAGGGATGTCGGACCCCGCCCGTCGGCACGTTGTAGGCCGCAATCACCTGCGGGTCGGAGCCGGTGAAGTCGAGATGCACCTGGCCGTCATCGACAGTCATGGTGCAGCGGATGCGGATCGGGATGGGCGTCGCGTAGTCGTCGTCCATGTAGTCCCAGAACTCATACGTGCCGTCCGGAATCCGGCGCTGCACGGCGCGGGCCTTGGCTTTGGCGTAGGCCACGGTTTCGGCCTGAGCGGCGCGGAAGGTCTCGACACCGTGGCGGGCGATCAGCTCAGCCACGCGCCGCTCGCCCACGGTGAGGGCGGCGAGCATCGCTTTGATGTCGCCCATGTTGAGGTCCGGCACACGGCAATTTGCGCGGTAGAGCGTCTCGAAATCGGCATTAAGCGCGCCGCGGCGGACGAGTTTGAGGGGAGGGATCTGCAGCCCCTCCTGGAAGAGCTCGGTGAAGCGGGGCGAGATCGAGGACGGCACGCCCCCGCCGATATCGGCCGAGTGAATGAAGTCCCACCCGTAGCAGACGATCTCGCCCTCGTGAAAATAGGGCCGGATGAGCTGGAGGTCGGGCATGTGGGTGGAGAGCCCGCCAGTCAGGTAGGGGTGGTTCGTGATGATCACGTCGCCGGGCTCGAGGTCTGGGGTCGCGCGGATCGTCGGGCCGCAATCAAGGTCGAGGAAGCCCGAGACGCCCATGTTGGCGGGGTAGGCGAAGAACTTGCCCATCGGGTTGGCGAGTGCTGTGGCAAAGTCCGCCGCGTCCTTGACGTAGGTGGAGCGCGCCGTGCGGGCGAGGGTGATCGCCATCTCCTCGGTCACGGCTTGCATCTGGGTCTGCAAGATCTCGAGGCTGACGGGGTCGAGGGTCATGGCTCTGCCCTTCGGAGGAGGAGGCTGCCATAACGATCCGCGCTGGCGCGCCAACCGGGCAGGATCAGGACGGTGGTGTCCGGCTGCTCGACGATGGCCGGTCCGTCGAGGACAGCGCCCTGACCGATGCCTGCTCGGTCATAGATGGGAACGTCGCGCCAGTCCTCGTGGTAGATCCGGCGGACACCGTTTGGGGTGGGGCTGGGTGCCGCGGCGATCTCGGGCGGCGCGGTGCGCCCGACATCGCCCACGACAGAGAGGCGCAGTTTGGCGATTTGAACCGGCGCATCGGCTTCTCGAAAGCCGTAAAGCGCTTCATGCGCAGTGTTGAAGAGCGTGATCAGATCTGTGGGCGCGAGGGTGTCGCGGGCGTAGTGCGGCACGTCGATGGAGAGCTCGAACGCTTGCCCCGGATAGCGCATGTGGGCGGCCAGACGAAGCTCCGCGCCTTGGACGAGCTCTCCCTCTGCGTCGACCCATGCGGCGGCCTCCTCCTCCATCGCGTCGAGGGCGGCCGTAACGGCCGGCCACCCGGTGCCATCGGCGAGGATGGTGCCGCCGATTTGGCGGACATAGTCGCGCCTAACATCGGCGAGGATCGCCCCGAGCGCGCAGAACGTCCCCGGCAGGCGCGGCACCAGAACGCCGGCAAGCCCTGCCTCCTCCGCGAGGAGGTTGGCGTGCGTGGGGCCGGCACCGCCATAGGCGGCGAGGAGAAAGAGGCGCGGGTCGAGGCCGCGCTCGGCCATCAGCTTGCGGAGCTCCGTCGCCATCTTTGCCGTCGCAACCCGAAGTGCGGCCGCCGCCACATCCGTCGCCGAGCCGAGGCCGGCCGTGCCCGCGAGCGCGCGCGCCGCCGCCTCGGGGTCGAGCGCGAGGCGCCCGGCGTTGAACCGCGCCGGGTCCAGGTATCCGAGCGTCAAGTAGCAGTCGGTGATCGTCGGCCGCGTTCCGCCCCGGCCGTAGGCAACGGGCCCCGGATCCGCGCCGGCGCTCTCCGGGCCGACTTTGAGCAAGCCTTGCGGGTCGCTCCAGATTATCGAACCGCCACCCGCCCCGATTGCCGAGACATTCACGACGGGCAGCATCAGCGGGTAGTCCCCGATGAGCGTTGCGTGCGTCATCTCGAGGGCGCCGCCACGCGACACCGCGATGTCGGTCGACGTGCCGCCCATGTCGAAGGTGACGAGGTCGCCCGCGCCGATCCGTGTCGCGGCAAGAACCCCGGAGGCGGGCCCGGAGAGCACGGTGTCGACAGGTCGCGCGCGCGCCGAATTGAGCGAGATCGTGCCGCCATTGTTGGCCGTGATGTAGACTGGCGCCGACATCCCGAGCCGCTCCAGCGCGGCTTCGAGCCGGTCGAAATAGACCCGCATCATCGGTTCAACATAGGCATTGATGCAGGTCACGAGGGCCCGCTCGTACTCCCGCATCTCAGGCCAGATCGCTGCGGAGGGCGTGACCGGTGTCCCGGGCAAGGCCGCGGCCAACTGGCTGGCCACCGCCCGCTCCAGCGTGCTGTTGCGATAGGAGTTGAGAAGCATCACCGCGACGGCATCGTGGCGGCCCCGCGCGATGGCCTCGGCAACGGCCGCAACCTCGTCGGGGTCGGCTTCGGCGAGGACTGTCCCGTCCGCGCGCCCGCGCGCCGAGAGCTCGAAGACCGACTCGCGCGGGATCAGCGGCGCCTCACGGCCCGCTGTGAAATCGTAGGAGCTCGGCAGACGCGCGCGCGCGATCTCCATCACGTCGCGGTTGCCCTGCGACACGACCAGGGCCACCCGCGCTCCGTTCTGCGTGATGATCGTGTTGAGGGCGAGGGTCGTGCCATGGACGATCAGCTCAACATCCTGCGGCGCGATCTCCTCACGCGTCAGAAGGTGGGCGATCCCGGTTGCAACGGCCTGCGCCGGGTCGGCCGGCACCGAGGCCTCCTTGTGCATCGCCATACGGTCGCCGGATGCGTCCGCGAGCACAAAGTCGGTAAACGTTCCCCCAACATCGATGCCGATCCGTACACGTGACGCAGTCTTGACCATGGACCCAGAAAGCGGCGTTGCCGCGACGACGGCAAGCGCGAAGGCCGGCCTGGGGCGG
>JBCCWM010000427.1:0-4053 GCA_039193505.1 Pseudomonadota bacterium
TCCTGTGGTCTCCCTGCCCGAGGCGGATGGTGTCGCCGACGCGCTTCGCGCGTGCGACTTCACGGTGGTGAGCGATCTCAGTGCGGAGACCGACACCGCGCGTCTCGCCGATGTCGTGCTCCCGGCGACGGGTTGGGGGGAGAAGGACGGGACCGTCACCAACTCAGACCGGACCATCAGCCGCCAACGCCCGGCTTTGCCCGTGCCTGGGCGTGCGCGCGCCGATTGGGCGATCTTTGCCGATGTCGGGCAGCGCATGGGGTGGTGCGAGGCCTTCGACTATCAGACGCCGGCCGAGATCTTTCGCGAGCATGCGGCCCTCTCCGGCGTCGCTGCGGGCTTTGGGCGGGATTTCGACATCTCCGCGCTGGCAAATCTGAGCGACCGCGACTACGAGGCGCTCGTGCCCGTGCGTTGGCCGATCTCGACAGCGTGCACCGATGGACGCTTCTTCGGCGATGGCCGGTTCTTCACCGAGACCGGGCGCGCGCGCTTTGTCCCGGTCCGCCAGGGCGCGCCCGCGACCCGACGCTCGCCCCGGTATCCCTATCGCCTCAACACGGGCCGCGTGCGCGATCAGTGGCACACGATGACCCGGACGGCGAAGGCGCCGCGCCTCTCGACCCACTTGGCGGAGCCGTTTCTGCAACTCCACCCGAAGGATGCTGCAGCGCTCGGGCTCGGTCCTGCCGACATCGCGCGGGTTGAGAGCCCCACGGCCTGTGCCCTCCTCCGTGTTTTGATCACCGAGGATGTTGCGCCGGGCCATCCGTTCGCGCCGATGCACTGGACCGCCGAGACAGCCCCCGCGGCGCGGATCGGGCCTCTTGTCGCGGCCAAAGTCGATCCAGTGTCGGGCCAACCGGAGAGCAAGGCCTCCGTCGTCGCTGTCTCGCGCTTTGACGCGGCCTGGCACGCCTTTGCGATCTCGGAGCGCGCACTTCGCCCCGACTGCGCCTATTGGGCCCGGATGCGTACGTCGTCAGGGTGGCGGGCGGAGCTCGCCGGCGCGGTGCCGCACGCCGACTGGACGACATGGGCGGCGGACCTCTTTGGGCTCGACGGCGAGCCGGAGGTCATATCCGACAGCGCGCGCAACACCGTCCGACTGGCCTATCGGACCAGAGGACGCCTATCCGCTGCGCTCTTCGTGGCGCCCGGACCTGTGGAGGTGGCGCGCGACTTTGTCGTCACGCAGATCGGCCAGACCAGCCCCGACATTCTGGCAGCACGGCCGAGCGCGGGCCGCCCGGACCCGGGGCCGGTCGTCTGCTCCTGTATGGCCGTCGGGCGCAACACGATCCTCGATGCCCTCCGCGAGGCCGGACCGGACCTCGACCGGATCTGCACGAGGACCGGGGCCGGGACGAACTGCGGCTCCTGCCGCCCCGAGATTGCGGATCTGATCTCGCGGAGCACGCTTCGCACCGCCGCTGAGTGACGAGGTGCGCCCATGAAGTCCTTCCCGATGTTCATCCTCACCTCAGGCCGACGCGTCGTTGTCCTCGGGGGCGGCGAACAGGCGGCGCAGAAGACCCGGCTCATCCTCAAGACCGATGCCGAGATCCTGCTTGCCGCACCGATCCTCGACGCCGAATTGCAGGGCGTTGTCGCGCAGGGGCACGCGCGCCATGATCCGGGTCCGGTGACGCCCGACACCTTCGACGGCGCGGCGCTCAGCTTTGTCGCAACGGGCTGCCCCGGCGCGGATGCCGCGCTCCACGCCGTGGCCAAGGCCGCGGGCGCGCTCGTCAATGTTGTGGACCGGCCGGACTTGTGCGATGCGATCACGCCGTCGATTGTCGACCGCGACCCCGTGGTGGTGGCGATCGGCACCGAGGGCACGGCCCCGGTTCTCGGCCGGGCGATCAAAACGGACATCGAAGCCCTGTTGCCGCCCCGTCTTGGCGGTCTCGCAGCACTTGCCGGGCGCCTTCGCGGCGCGGTGGCACAGCGCTTACCTCCGGCGACGCGGCGGGCGTTCTGGGCCTGGGTCTTCAAGGGTGCGCCGGCGCGGCTCTACACCGAAGGGGCGGAGGAGGACGCCGCGGCGCTGATCAAAGCGGCGATTGAGACGCGGACAGTTCCGGAGGGGGCAGGAGAGGGGCACATCGCCCTCGTTGGTGCGGGGCCGGGCGCGCGCGATCTCCTGACGCTTCGCGCCGTGGAGCGGCTGCAGGAGGCCGACATCATCTACTACGACCGACTCGTCGACCCGGACGTCCTGGAGCTCGCGCGTCGCGACGCGGAGCGGGTCTACGTCGGAAAGGAGGTCGGTGCGTCGGTCTGGCCGCAGGACCGGATTTCGGCGCTGATCGTGGCGGAAGCGTGCAAGGGCCGTCGGGTCGTGCGTCTCAAGTCCGGCGATCCGTCGATCTTCGGTCGAGCGGGCGAAGAGCTTGCAGCCGCCCGAGCCGCCGGCGTTTCCGTTGAGCTCGTGCCCGGTGTGACCGCGGCCAGCGCGGCAGCGGCCAGCATGGGTCAAAGCCTAACGGAGCGGGGCGAGACCGACACTGTGATCCTCGCCACCGGCGCCTGCCGAGCGGGGGACCCGACGCCCGACTGGTCGCATCACATGCGGCCGGGCACCACGATCGCAATCTACATGGGCGTGCAGTCGGCGGGCGCGATCGCCTCTGACTTCCAGTCCCGCGGCGCCGATCCGTCGACCCCAGTCGATCTCGCGGTCGAGGTCTCGACGCCGCATCAGCGCATGATCCGGACCAATCTCAGGGGGCTTGCGAGCGCGATCAGGGCAGAGAGCGTCTCCGGCGCGGCGCTGATTCTCATTCGTTTTCGCAAACGAGCCGCTGCCCGCTCCGCGGCCTAGGCTCCGCGCCGGACGAACGCCGACTGCACCTCGACTGTTCGCTTCCGCGCTCGAAGCGACATCGGGCACGGATCCTACGGTGGCAACCGAGAACAACTCTAAGCGGACAACTGTGATCGACCAAAAAGACAGCGTCCTGTTTGGTTGAGCGCTCACAACCGGTACAGTCTCGCGCGGGCGGTCGTCGTCTAGGGCACCGCGCCCACCTGCTGATGCCACGGTCCCACAGTGCCATCCGGTGCGAAAAGGACCGTCCCGGGAACCTCTGTCTCGATCGGGACCGATCGGGACCGACCGGGACAAGGCCCTCAGTGCTGGCCTCGCCCGGCATGCGTCTTCAACATGGTCAATTCCCTCATCACTCCACTCCACCCAAAGGCGAACGGGCTGGTCCATCGAGAGGGGTTACTGTCGCGGGACAAGACGGCCCCTGGACGACCTCGGCCGCGCGCCCTCCGCGCTGCCCTGCGGATGCTGTGTCCGACCACCGACCCCTTTGAGCCGGAAACCATCGTACTCCGCATGTCGCATGAGATGGCGCCGCGGCGCATGGAACTTTTGACGTCCGGCACCTTCGCCACGCAGACACGCTCTGTGTTCAATCGCTCGGCATCGGCGTGCTGATCGGTCATCCGCTTGCTCTCCCAAAACGGTCACCAACAAGGCAGTGTGCTGCCAATCCACAGCCACCCACGCGGCCCTGTCAATCTCGGGCTCACTGAAGAACCGGATCGGCCTCGGCGTGAGCGACCGTCTCGCAGGCCAAAGTGCAAAACAAAGCGCCCCCGAGGAGAGGGCTTCCTTAGAAAGGCATGCCGAAAATGTTCTCAGTGCCAGCCTGGTTGCGTTTGTTTTCAGTGTCACGGCGGCCCCGCAGACGCCGGCGGCCATCTGACCCGACCGCCGGTTCGGGGCCTACGCGGGACCCTTCTGTCGGCGATGACACTCGTCGATCTCGCAATCGTGTTGCCCTTAGCTATCCAGAGCTGCGGGACCCCGTCGCTGGATTCGAGTTCGCGGCCGGGGGAGGCGGCGATGACCGACGACGTTTCGCGCCGGCAGGGAAAGGGGATCGTTGCCTTGCGCCCGGCAGACCGGGTCGCTTTTGTTGAAGGACACGTGTTGCCGTGCGGCGTGGTGGCTGGTTCTGTGGGTGTGGAGTGGTGGGGGACATCTGCGATGATGGGGCCGACGCGGGAGGCGCTGGGTGTGCTGGTCTACGA
>JBCCWM010000428.1:0-4050 GCA_039193505.1 Pseudomonadota bacterium
GACGCAGGTCTTGGTCGGCCCCGGTCCGACGACCGATCCGTCCGGACACGGGCCCGCCGGACGGTCCTGTGCGGCGTGTTCCAGACGGCGGTCACCGCCACGAGGCGGCGGCGATCGTCGTCGGTGAGCGCAACCGACACCCCAGAGCGCACACCCCAACGTCGCACGAACGACCCAGCCTGCCGTTCCCGTCAAACCGCCAGGGCGCAGCGCCGCCCGGGGAAAGCGCTACCCGAGCTCGATCTCCCGCCAGGTCCCCGGCCCAAGCTCAAAGAGCGCCGGGCGCGGCATCGCCCGCCAGACCGGGATCGACACCTCACGCCCGTAGGCCCCGAGGATCAGCGTGAGCAAAAGCCCATGCGTCGCAAAGAGCGTGCCGTCCGCCGCTCCCTCTATCGCCGCCGCCCCGCGCGCCGCCGCTGCCGCAAGGCTCTCCCCGCCCCAGGGTTCGGCGTCCCAGTCGCCGAACAGGATCTCCGCTTCCTCTGCCCAACGCCCTTCGGGGACCGCGCCATGCTCCCGCTCGCGCAGCCGTGCATCCTCCGCGATCGCCAAACCGGCAGAGGCTGCAAAGGGCGCCACCGTCTCCCGCGCCCGGAGATGGGGCGAGGAGACAACGCGCCGGATCTCACGCCGCGCAAGCACCGGAACCAGCGCCTCGACCGCGCGCCGCCCAGCCGCGCTCAGCGCAGCGTCGGGCGCCTGTCCCGTTGCATCGGCATGGCGCACCGCATAAATCACCACGCCCAGCAAAGCGCCGAGACCGGCCCACCGCGCCCCATCCAAAGATCGCCCTTCACGACATCCCCCCATCCAGCGCGCAAAAATCCTGCCGCCAAGAGACACTTTCCCGCCCTGCCACCGCGCCGGACGCCCCGCTCAGCGTGGCAGACGCGCACCTCCCGAAGGTTGTGCACGGCCGGCACCGCCAGCGGCGTGAGCAGCTCTTTCATACCGCCGACCGCTGCAACGGCACTGCAAACTGGCCGCGCCGTGGACCAGAGGCACGCTGGCAGCCCCTGCCGAACGCAACCGGCCGCCGCCCTCGCTCCTCGCCGAAGGACCGCTCGAAGCCGCTCGCCCACACCTCCGCGACGAACCCGTTCGGGCGCGCCCTCAACTGGAGCCGCCAACCACCAGCCGCGCGCCCGTGTCGACCCGCACCGCACCGGCATCGCCGCTCTCAAGACCGCGAAGGAGCCGCCCCGTCTCCATCCCGATGCGCAGCGCACCGACATCGACGGTCGTGATCCGCGGCCGGCTCATCTCGCCGATCTCAAATGCGCCGAACCCTGTCACCGCCAAATCCCCGGGCACGTCGATCCCGAGCCGGACGCAGGCCGTGATGGCCCCGAAGGCCACCGGGTCCGACACGCAGACAAGCGCATCGAAGGTTCCGAGGCAGTCCCGCGCCCCATCGATTGCCCGCGCCCCCTCCCGCATCGAGGCGGGCGCCGGTCCCGCGTCGAGCCGCACGACCTCCGGCAGCCCCAGCGCCCGCGCCGCAGCAAGAACACCCGCCCAGCGCTCCGCCCCCCGCGCGTCGGTCACGCCGGTCGCGCCGAGATAGGCCAACCGCCGCCGCCCCGCCGCCGCCAGATGCTCCACGATCGGCCACATCGCGCGCTGGTTGCTGAACCCAACGACATGCCCGAGCGCTGCCTCCGGCAAGTCCCAGATCTCGATCACCGGAATGTCGACGGAGCTCAAGAGACCCCGCGTCGCCTCCGTGTGGGTCCCGCCCGTCAGCACAATCGCCTCCGGCCGCCGGGCCAGGAGCTGTCGGACCAGGCGCTCTTCCTCCTCGACCTGATAATCCGTGATCCCAAGAAGGATCTGCAAATCAGTCCCCGAGAGGGCCCGCGTCAGCCCGCGATGCGTCGCGGCAAAGTTTGCATTGTTGGTGGAGGGCAGCGTGACCGCCAGAAACCCGCTCCGCTGGGCCCGGAACGCCTGCGCCGTCGCGTCATAGACGTAGCCGAGGCGCGAGGCCGCCTCGCGCACCCTCCGCGCCGTCCGCGCGTTGACAAGCCCCCCGGGCTTCAGCGCGCGCGACACCGTCATCGGCGAGACGCCCGCCGCCCGCGCCACGTCACGCATGGTCACCCGACCCGCCATCAGATCTTAGGTCTCGTAGGCGTGCCGCTCCGTGACATGGTGGTGGATCCGTCCCTCAAAAAAGGCCTCAACAATCTCGCCCGTCACCTCGCGGGAGCGGTGGCGCGCGGGGCTCTCCAGCGCGCCCTCCATCGCCACCCGATCCGGGTAGCTGATCGCGAGGATCAGCGGAAACTCCGGCGCGCCCTCGTCCCGCTCCTCGCCGAACATCACGCGCACATCCGTGGCCCCCGGAAACGCCCGCCAAAGGGGCACCAACCGCTCCAGCACGGCCGCGCGAAACCCGTCGACCTTCTCCGCCGCCACATGCCCCTCAAAAAGCGCAAACCGCGTGATCATCAACCCGCCTCCCTTTGCTTCTGCACCCGAGGGGCGCCTCAAGCGATCTCCGCCTTGGCGCCCTCGAAGAACTCCATCACCGCCGCCTGATCCTCGCCGCCGAGACCCGCGGCGGTCAGCATCCGGTGGATCTCGGCGCAAAGCGCTGTCATCGGCATCGACGTCCCGGTCCGCCGCGCGAGATCGTTCACCGCGTTCAGATCCTTGACCATGTTGTCGATCCGCCCGGTCCGCCGGTAATCCCGGGTGGCAAAGCGCGGCAGATACTCCTGCAGAAGTGCGCTGTCCGCCCGCCCACCGCGGAGCGCCTCGGGGATTTTCGCGGCATCCACGCCAGCGTCGAGCGCCAGTTGCGTCGCCTCTGCCACCGCCAGAAACCCGAGCCCGCAGAGCACTTGGTTGATCAGCTTCGTCGTCTGACCGGCCCCCGCCGGCCCCATATGCGTGTAATTCGCCGCCACATGGCCAAGCACTCGGTGCGCCCGCGCCACATCCGCGGCCGTGCCGCCCGCCATCAGCGTCAGCTCCCCCGTCAACGCCTTCGGCGCCCCACCGGAGAGCGGACTGTCCACCCAGCCGAGCCCCCGCGCGGCGGCCGCCGCCGCAAAGCCCTTGGTCGCATCCGGATCGATCGATGACATGTCGATGATCAGCGTGCCCTCGGCCGCCCCCTCGGCGACACCCTCCGGTCCGAACACCGCCCGCTCGACAATTGCCGCGGCATTGAGGCTCGTGATCACGAACTCCGCCGCCCCGGCCGCGGCCGCGGCGCTCTCCGCCGCTGTCGCGCCCTTCGCCACCATGGCCGCCACTTGCTCAGCGTCGAGGTCGAACACAGCCAGACGGTTCCCCGTCTCCAAAAGGCGCGTCCCGATGGCCCCGCCCATCGCGCCCGCGCCGATCAGGGCCACACGTTCGCTCATTCCGCTCTCTCCCTCACATAGGCCACCGCCGCGTCGACCACGCCGTCGAACGGCTGATCGATGTCGATCCGCGCGCCGTCCTCGTCGGGCCCCAAGGGCTCCAACGCCGCAAACTGACTGTCGAGGAGCGAGGGCGGCATGAAATGCCCCTCCCGCGACGCCACCCGCACCGCCAGCACCGCGCGCGGCGCATCGAGATGCAGAAAGTGCACCGCACCCCCCGCCCGCGCCCGGATCAGATCGCGGTAGCGCCGCTTGAGCGCCGAGCACCCGATCGCCATCGGCCCCTCCGACGCCGCAAGCGCTGCCCCCACATCGCCGAGCCAGGGCGCCCGGTCCGCATCGTCGAGCGGCTCGCCCCGCGCCATCTTTGCAATGTTCGCCGCCGGGTGCAGCGTGTCCCCATCGACAAACGCAAGTCCGGTCCGCGCCGCGAGCGCCTCGCCCACAGTGGTCTTTCCGCACCCGGAGACGCCCATCAAAACGTACCGCGCCATCAGAGCGACGCCGTGATCCCGCCATCCACAAACAGCGTGTGCCCGTTCACGAAACTCGACGCGTCCGACGCCAGAAACACCGCCGCCCCGATCAGCTCCTCGACCTGCCCCCAGCGTCCCGCCGGGGTCCGCTTCTCGAGCCAGGCCGAGAACTCCGGATCCGCCACCAGCGC
>JBCCWM010000429.1:0-4049 GCA_039193505.1 Pseudomonadota bacterium
AGACGCGCGGTGTCGGTCTCCGCACTGAGATCGCTCACCACCGTGAAGTCGCACGCGCGAAGCGCGTCGGCGACACCATCCGCCTCGGGCAGGGAGACCACAGGATTGGTGCAGGCAATCCAAATCGCCTTGATGCGGCCGTCATGGACGGCGCGAAACATGTCGACCGCTTTGAGGCCCGCGCGCTCTGCAACATTGGGCGCGCCCCAGAACGCGCCAACGGCTGCGCGGTGGGACGCGTTCTCGATGTCGAGATGGGCGGCGAGCATGTTGGCGAGGCCGCCCGTCTCGCGCCCGCCCATCGCGTTTGGCTGACCGGTGACGCTCAAGGGCCCCATGCCCGGCCGGCCAATCCGCCCCGTGGCCAGATGGCAGTTCAGAATGGCGTTCACTTTGTCGGTCCCGCCCGTCGACTGGTTCACGCCCTGACTGAAGACCGTGACCGTCTTCTCCGTCCCGCTGAAGAGCGCAAAGAACGCCGCGAGTTCCTCCGGGCTCAGCCCCGTGCGGGAGGGATCGTCCTCAAGTGCCGAGGCGATGGCGGCCTCCCACCCCTCGGTGTGGCGCGAGACAAAGCCGGGATCCACAGCACCCTCGCGCGAGAGATGCGTGAGAAGACCGTTGAAGAGCGCAACATCAGAGCCCGGCGCGATTTTCAGGTGGAGATCGGCAAGGTCGCACGTGGCTGTCCGGCGCGGATCGACGACGACGATCTTCGTGCCCCGTTTGGCCCGCGCGGCCGCGAGCCGCTGGAAGAGAACCGGGTGGCACCAGGCGAGATTTGAGCCCACAAGAACCACGAGATCGGCGCAGTCCAGGTCTTCATACGTGCCCGGAACGGTGTCCGCACCGAACGCCCGTTTGTGCCCCGCCACTGTCGAGGCCATACACAGGCGCGAGTTTGTGTCGATGTTGGCCGACCCAATGAAGCCTTTCATCAGCTTGTTCGCGACGTAGTAGTCTTCCGTCAGAAGTTGGCCCGAGACGTAGAAGGCCACGCTGTCGGGGCCGTGGCGTGCAATTGTCTCGGAAAAACGCGTCGCCACGAGGTCGAGCGCGCGGGTCCAGTCCGCGCTGACACCGGCGATCCGTGGGGCGAGCAGTCGATCCTCGAGTCCCACTGTCTCACCGAGCGCGAGGCCCTTCGAACAGAGCCTGCCGTGATTGGCAGGATGCGCGTCATCCCCCGAGACGGTCAGCCCCCCAGCGCCGTCCGGGCGGAGGAGGACCCCGCACCCGACCCCGCAATAGGGACATGTCGAGCGGATCGCGGCGCTTGACCCAGTTCCGTCCACGTCAGGCCGCTCCAACCGCATCGTGGGCCGCGACCGAGGACAGGCCCGCGAACGCCGATTGCACCACGTGAGGGCCGTTGCAGCAGCTGACGCTTTGGTCAGCCGGTGAGGCTGCAACGGCCTCCATAGGGTCCAGCGCATGCCCTCCCTGAAAGCCGGGTCCGAAAATCAGGCTGTCGCGCATGGCCGAGACATCGGTGCCGTCTTTGATCAGACCGTGGAACCAGCCGCTGTCGGCGGTCTCGCCGTACATCACAGCACCGATCAGGCGATCGCGTTCCAGAACCAGCCGTTTGTAGACACCGCGCGCCGGGTTGCGGAGGACGATGTCCTCCCGCCCGTCCGCCGCTGCGAAGTCCCCCGCGCTGAAGAGGTCGACCCCCGTCACCTTGAGCTTTGTTGCGGGCTTTGCCGGCACATACTCCATCGGGGTCCCGCAGAGGGTCGCGGCGGCGACCTTCGCCTGCTCATAGAGCGGCGCGACAAGCCCGAACACCTGGCCCGCATGCTCGATGCACTCGCCAATCGCCAGAATGTCAGGATCGGAGGTCACCATGGTCGCATCGACCTCGATCCCACGCGACACCTGCAGACCCGCCGCGGTGCCAAGCCCGGTGCTCGGGCGAATGCCGACCGCCATGACCAGGAGATCGCACGGCAGCTCCTCCCCGCTGGTGAGACGCAGCGCCCGAACGCGTCCGCCCGCCCCGCACACCTCTTGCGACGCCGAAGAGCAGAGGACCTTGATCCCCCGACGAGAGAGGTCCTGGCGGAGGAGGTGGCCCGCCGCGGCATCGAGCTGGCGCTCCATTAGATGGCCCATGAGATGGACCACAGTGACGTCGATGCCCCGCGCGTGCATGCCCGCCGCCGCCTCGAGCCCGAGAAGACCGCCGCCGATCACCACTGCACGCGACCCGGGAGCGAGACGCATCATCCGCTGCGTGTCGTCGAGATCGCGGTAGCTGATCACGCCGTCCAGATCGTTGCCCGGCAGTGGAAGCATGACCGGCGTTGAGCCGGTGGCAATGACCAGTTTGTCGTAAGCAACGGAGCCTGACGGCGCATGCACCCGGCGCGCAGCCCGGTCGATTGCCGTCACGGTCTCACCGAAACGACAGGTCACGCCATGCGCCTCGTAGAACGCGGCATCATGGGTGACGATGTCGTCGAAAGACGTCTCTCCGGCGAGAACCGGCGAGAGCATGATGCGGTTGTAGGTCCCGCGCGGCTCAGAATTGAAGAGCGTCACGGACCAGCCGCCGGCGGCTGTCACATGCTCCACCAGGCGGCCGGCAGCCATGCCGGCACCGATGATGACGAGGTTGCGCGTCATGACGCGGCCTCGCGACGGATCTTTCGAGGCATCGACTTCACTCCGCCGCGATTGGGGCCGGTTTGGGCTTCGGCTTCGGATAAGCGCCGTGCTCGTACTCCTCGAGGAAATCGAGGACGTCCTGGCGGTAGGCGTAGTAATCTGGGTGCTCGAGCAGGGCCTTGCGGGTGCGCGGCCGCGGCAGATCGACCTTGGTGATCTTGCCGATGGTCGCGCGGGGGCCGTTCGTCATCATCACGACCCGGTCGGCGAGGAGGATCGCCTCATCGACATCATGGGTCACGCAGATCGCGGTCACCTTGGTGCGCGACCAGACCTCCATCAGCACCTCCTGCAGCTCCCACCGGGTGAGGCTGTCGAGCATGCCAAAGGGCTCATCGAGGAGAAGAAGCTTGGGGCTGAGCGCGAAGGCCCGCGCGATCCCGACCCGCTGTTTCATCCCGTTCGAGAGCTCGGCGGCGGGTTTGTCCATCGCATCCGCGAGGCCCACCCGCTCGAGATAGTACTCGACGACATCCTGCCGCTCCGCGGTGCTCGCCTTTGGATAGACCCGGTCGACGCCGACAGCGACATTCTGCTTTGCGGTGAGCCATGGAAAGAGGCTCGGCGCCTGAAAGACGACCGCCCTCTCGGGATCTGCGCCCTCCACATGCCGGCCGTCGAGGACGATGGCGCCCTTCGAGATGCCGTTGAGGCCAGCCGCCTGGGTCAGCACTGTCGACTTGCCGCAGCCCGAGTGACCGATCAGCGAGATGAACTCCCCCTTATCGATCTTGAGGTCGAAATCCTCGACGACGGTCAGCGGCCCTTTGGGCGTCGGGTAGACTTTGTGCAGCATCGAGAAATCGAGATAACGGCTCTCGATCGCGCTCTTTTGCGCCTCGGCAACGGCTGCTGGCACACCGTGGATCGGTGTGATGTCGGGAAGCGTCCGCGAGCCCTCGACTTTCGCCTCGATCCCGACATCCATCAGGTACTTTGTGATGTCGCCGCGGAGCGTCTTGAAGGTCTCGTCGTGGTTCATCGCCGTCCGGTCGCGCGGCCGCGGAATCGTGACGGAAAAGGACTGTCCGAGCGTCCCGTCAGGGTTCAGCGCGATGATCCGGTCGCCGAGAACGATGGCCTCGTCGACATCGTTGGTGATCAGGACGCAGGTCTTTTTGTCGGCCTCCCAAATCCGCTCGATCTCGTCGGCGAGGTTTGCGCGGGTGAGCGCATCGAGCGCCGAGAGGGGCTCATCGAGGAGGAGGACCTCCGGGTTCATCGCAAGCGCCCGTGCGACATTCACGCGCTGACGCATGCCCCCCGAAAGCTCCGCCGGCCGCCGGGTTGCGGCGTGGGACAGGCCCACCATCTTGATGTAGTGCGCCACTTTCGCTGCACGCTCTGCCCGGGAGAGCCCCGGGAAGATCGCGTCG
>JBCCWM010000430.1:0-4031 GCA_039193505.1 Pseudomonadota bacterium
ATGTCGAAGCTGATGACGCTTCTCATGGTGTTCGAAGCGCTTCAGTCCGGGCGCCTCTCCATGGAGGACACGTTTCGGGTGTCCGACAAGGCGTGGGCCATGGGAGGCTCGAAAATGTTCGTGCGCGCCGGCGACGACATCAGGATCGAGGATCTCGTGCGCGGCGTGATCGTCCACTCCGGCAACGATGCCTCCGTGGTGCTCGCGGAAGGGCTTGCGGGCTCGGAGGCGGCGTTTGCCGATCGGATGACCCGGCGGGGGCGGGAGCTCGGCCTCAGCGCATCCGTCTTCGCCAACTCGACAGGCTGGCCGCATCCCGAGCATCGGATGTCGGCGCGGGACCTTGTGATCTTGGCCGCGCACATGATCGATGCGTTTCCCGAGTACTACCCATATTTTGCGGAGACCGTGTTCACCTGGGACGGGATCGAGCAGGAGAACCGCAACCCCCTTCTCGGGATCGGCATTGGAGCAGATGGCCTGAAGACGGGGCACACGGAGGAGGCGGGCTATGGTCTCGTCGCCTCCGCCGCGCGAGACGGCCGCCGGGTTACGATGATGATCACGGGGCTTCCGACGACCCGGTCGCGCCTCTTGGAGGCGGAGCGGCTGATCAACTGGGCCTTCCGCGAGTTTCATGCCGAAACGCTCTATGAAGAAGGGGCGGAGATCGCGCTGGCGGATGTGTGGGTCGGCGCAAGCGGTACGGTGCCCTTGGTCCCGGAGCGCGCAGCGGAGATCGTTGTGCCCTTTGAGAGCCGCAGCGACCTCACCGCGCACGTGGTCTATGAGGGACCGGTCGCGGCTCCGATCGCGGCGGGTCAACCGATCGGAGAGCTGCTGGTCGAAATTCCAGACTTTCCCGAGCAGCGCATTCAGCTCGTTGCAGGCGCGGATGTGGCCGAGGGCAGCTTTCTGCGTCGGTTTGTGGCCTCCGCCCGGATCCTTGGCGGCCGGCTCGTGACCGCCACCCGGGAGCTGATCAACTGAATGGCGCCGCGCGGGCGGTTCCTGACGTTCGAAGGTGTCGATGGCGCCGGCAAGTCCACGCAAGCCGCGGAACTTGCAAAGAAGCTGCGCGCATCGGGGAGAGATGTCGTGCTGACGCGCGAGCCCGGCGGGTCGGACGGCGCGGAGGAGATCCGGCGTCTGCTCGTCGCGGGCGCGCCCGGTCGCTGGTCGCCAGAGACCGAAATTCTCCTTTTCACGGCGGCGCGCCGGGACCACCTGGAGCGGCGGATCGAGCCTGCGCTCGCCCGGGGCGCCTGGGTTGTATCGGATCGGTTCGCGGACAGCACGCGGGTCTACCAAGGCCTCGCCCGTGCCGAGTTGCGTGAGAAGGTCGACACGCTACACCGCGGGTTTATCGGGATCGAACCGGATCTCACGCTGATCCTCGACCTGCCACCGTCCGTGGCGCTTGCCCGCGGGCGAGCGCGGCCGGGCAGTGAGAACCGCTTCGAGGACATGGGTCTTGCTTTCCAGACGCGTCTGGCCATGGGGTTTCGCGCTCTTGCAGCCACCGAGCCGACCCGCTGCAGACTGATCGATGCCAACGGACCGACTGACAGCGTCGCCGAACGCGTATCCGAAATCGTAGATGACGCCCTCTCTTGACCGGAAGCCGCCCGGCGGGGCGCCGCTCGCGCCTTGGACAGAGCCCAGCGCGTCCCCTTCAGCGCTTTGGGCTCGGCGATGGTTGTGTGCGTCCATCCGGGCCCGAACGGCAGCGGCGCGCCTTGTTCCTTGTTGGGAGAGGGCCGCGTGAGTGACGCCCTGCCTGAAGCGGATCGTCGGCCGAACTGTCCGCATCCGCGCGAGACCGTGGAGGTTTTGGGCCAGGACCCAGCGGTGGCGGTCTACCTCGCCGCAGCGGACAGTGGGCGGGTCCACCACGCCTGGATGCTCTCCGGTCCCGAGGGGGTGGGTAAGGCGACGCTTGCCTGGGGCATCGCCCGACATCTGGCCGCTGGCGGCACGGAAACGAGCCTGCCGAGCGATCCGGCGAGCCCGATTTTTCGGCGCACCGCGGCCCTCGCGGAACCTGCCATCGCCCTCGTGCGGCGCGCCTGGGATCCGGACCGCAAACGGTTGAAGACCCGGATCGGCATCGATGAAGTCCGCGCGCTCAAGTCACATTTTGCCCTCTCCTCTGTGGATGGGGGCTGGCGTGTGGCGATTGTGGATGCGGCCGACGAGATGACGCCGGAGGCGGCGAACGGGCTCCTCAAGCTTCTCGAAGAGCCTCCGGCCCGCGCCGTCCTTCTGCTGATCTGCCATCGGCCCGCGGGTCTCTTGCCGACGATCCGATCGCGCTGCCGACGCCTGACGCTGAACCGCTTGGGGCCTGAGGATCTCGCCGCGGCGCTGGCGGCGTTCGGGCGCGCGGGCGCCGCCGACCCGATGCTGACGATCCTTTCGGGGGGCTCGGTCGGGGCGGCAGTTCGCCTGCTCGATGCCGGCGGTGTCGCGCTTTACGAGCGTGTGCTGCGTCTCATGGCGATGATGCCGGGGGCGGATCGGATGGAGATGCTGGCCCTGGCGGAGGCCGGCAGTGCGGATGCCGACATGTTGGAGCTTGCGCTCAACCTCTTTGATTTGGCACTCGCCCGCCTTGTCCGGCTCGGCGCGGGGGCCGAAGGCCCTTCGGGCGAGATCGAGGTCGCGGCCGCGCGGCGCCTTGTCCCCGATCTCGCCGCTGCTCAAGGGTGGAGCACGCTGGCCGCCAGTCTCAGCGCGCGGGCGCGGCATGCGGTGGCTGTCAACATCGATCCGGCGCAGATCCTCCTCGACCGCCTGACCGCGCTCGACGCCCACGCACGGGCGCCGGGGGCGCTTCCGTTCAGCTAGGGGTGCGAGTGCCGGAAGACTGTGCGATCGGGGGCGGAGGCCGGCGCGTCGCCTTGACCGTGCTCGGCCGATCCGGTTTACGACAATGGCAGTCCACCGAAAGCCCGGAATGGCCCCGCCTGAACTCGTCGACAGTCACTGCCATCTGGACTTTCCAGACTTCGACGGCGCCCTTGACACAGTCGTGGCTGCGGCGCGATCCGCGGGGGTGCGCCGGATGGTCACCATCGCCACGCGGCTTGCGGCGGAGCCGTCGGTTCGGGCCATTGCCGAGGCCCATGCGGGTGTCTTTTATGCCGCGGGCACGCACCCAATGCGCGCGGCCGAGGAGCCGATGGTCGACGTTGCGGCTCTGACAGCGCTTTCCGAGACGCCCAAATGCGTCGGCATCGGCGAGACCGGCCTTGACTATCACTACACGGCGGAGACCAAGGTGCAGCAAAAGGAGAGCCTTGCGCGCCACATAGAGGCCGCGCGTCTGACCGGCCTGCCGCTGATCATCCATGCGCGCGACGCCGATGACGACATGGCCGACATTCTGTCCGCAGAACACCGCGCCGGTCCGTTTGACTGCGTGATGCACTGCTTCTCGTCGGGCCCGGCGCTCGCCTGGGCGGCGCTCGACCTTGGATTTTATCTCTCCATGTCGGGGATCGTGACCTTCAAACGCTCGACCGAGCTTCGCGAGATCTTCGCGAGCGCGCCCCTTGACCGGGTCCTGGTTGAAACGGACAGCCCCTATCTTGCGCCGGTCCCCCACCGAGGCAAGCGCAACGAGCCGGCCTACACCGCACACACTGCAGCAAGCGGTGCCGAGATCATGGGGACCAGCCTCGAGACCTTTGCGCGCGCGACCACTGAGAACTTTGAGACACTGTTCCCACGGGCCGCTCATGGCTGAGCTTCGCCTGACGATCCTCGGCTGCGGCTCGTCGGGCGGGGTGCCGCGGCTCGGCGGGCATTGGGGCGCGTGCGATCCGGCGAACCCCCGCAACAGACGTCAGCGCTGCTCGCTCCTGGTCGAGTTGCTGGACGGCGCACATGCGACGCGGGCGCTGATCGACACGTCGCCCGATCTCCGCGCTCAACTCCTTGCGGCGGATGTCGGGCATCTCGATGCGGTCGTCTACACGCATGAGCATGCCGATCACGTCCACGGGCTCGACGATCTCCGGATGATC
>JBCCWM010000431.1:0-4027 GCA_039193505.1 Pseudomonadota bacterium
ATGCGGTTCGACATGATCTGCGAGGCGAACGGGATCGAGCATAGGCCGACCGAGCCGAACCATCCCTGGACCAAAGGCCAAGTCGAGCGAATGAACCGCAAGATCAAGGACGCGACCGTCAAACGATACCACTACGACGGCCACGACCAACTTCGCAGCCATCTCGCCGACGTCCTCGACGCTTACAACTTCGCACGCCGTCTCAAGACCCTCAGCGGTCTATCGTCCTAGGAATACATCTGCAAAATCTGGACGTCAGAGCCGGATCGATCCATCGTGGACCCGATCCACCAGATGCCGGGACTGAACACCTAGGACGGTGGAACTGGAGCGTGTGTTTCGCAGGTTCGTAGTCCGGCATGCAGTTTTGCGGGCGCGTGAACGGCCCCCGTTGGGACAGCCGCGTCTCCGTGCGTGGCCATACCCACGACGGCATGCCGCGAGGAGAGGCGACGTTGCGAGAGGCCATGGGCGCTTCCGGGAGCCACGGTCGGGCTTCACAGATCGGAGGACCGTCGGTCTCGGCCTCAAGTCGCAGATGTCCGCGCGTCTCCGCAACAGAGCGACAGTGCTGCTCCGGTCAACAGAGTCCCGGCGCCCCGAACGGTCCATGTCGGCCTCGGGGATCGGCGGTCTGCAGTGAAAGCCGCGAGCCGACTTCAGCCCAATCGGGATCACGCGGCAGTGTCGACACCTCCGCTCCAAGCCTTCGGACACGGACCATCGGCATGCACCCATAATGCTCAGCCCATTGTCGTTGTGGTCAAGCATCGCTCTCGACAACTGTCGGCCGCGCCCCAGCGCATTCCTTGGACACGCGAGCCTGTTGGCCGCAAGGAGGGGCGGCCTCTGTTGCCGTTGAGGATCTCACCCCCCGCATCCAATCCGCAACGGGAGAGCCTCGCTATGCCGTGGCGCTCTTGCGGTCGCTCCGGAGACGGGCGTAGAGGACGTGAGCCCGCCAGGTGCCAGCGATTTGGAGGTATCCGGACGCCTCCCCTTCCTCGACGAAGCCAAGCCCCTCCAAGAGGCCGCGCGACGCGACGTTTTCAGGCAGGCACGCTGCCTCGATCCGGCTGAGGCCCATCTCCGAGAAGGCGTAGGCCACAACCCCTTCGACAGCCTCCCTCATGAACCCTTGGCGGGTGTCGGAGACGCCGATCCAATATCCCAACGTGCCGGCCTGCGCCGGTCCGCGCCGGATGTGGTCTAGCGTGACCCCGCCGAGCAAACGCTCGTCCGAGCGGCGGTGCAGGAACAGGGGCAGCGCCCGCCCCTGTTCGATTGCGCGGTCCGCCCAAGCGACGCGGCCGCGAAACGCGCGGCGGCTGATGTGATCGGGGGGACGCACGGGTTCCCAAGGCTTGAGGAACGCCTCGGACTCGCGCAAAACCGTTGCCCACGGGACGTAGTCCGACATGCGGGGAGGGCGGAGGATCAGACGGTCCGTCTCAATGGCCAGACGGCCACGCCGGCGCAACATCTCAGGCGGCGAGGCGGTCTTTGATCTCCGCCGGGCCCGGTGCCGCCGCCACGGGACCATAGACAACGAGAGCGGGATCCGCGCCCTGGCGGAGCGTCTCGCCAAAGGCAGCAACGCGGTCGCGGGATACGGCGTCGATCCGGCCAACCACCTCATCGAGCGCCGGCACAGTGTCCCAGATGGACAGCATACGCGCCGCCCGTTCAGCCCGTTGGGACGGGCTCTCCAATCCCATGAGAAGGCCCGCTTTCATCTGCGCCCGCGCCCGCGCCACTTCGGCCTCGGTCAATGTGCCGGGCACACGGGCCACCTGATCGGCAATCACCCGGGTCAGCTCAGCGACGTCGTCCTCCCCGGTTCCGGAGTAGATGAGGAGCGAACCGCCATCGGCATAGGCGCCTGGCTGGGCAAAGATTGCGTAGCAGAGGCCACGCTTCTCGCGCGCCTCCTGAAAGAGGCGGGACGACATGCCTCCGCCGAGGAGGCCGGCATAGATCTGGGCCGTGTAAAAGTCGGGCGACTTGTACCCCGGCGCCTCCACCGAGAGGCAGAGATGCGCCTGCTCGAGCGCTTTGACCTCGCGCCGCTCGCCGCCCTGGAACCGCGCCGGCGCCGCGCGCGGAGCTTGCCGCCGGGGATGACCGCCGAAGAGGCGCTCGGCCTGGCGCACGATCCGGTCATGATCGACCGCGCCCGCTGCAGCGACGATCATCTGCTCCGGGCCGTAATGCGCCGCTATGAACTGCGACAGGTCCGCCCGCGTGAACCCCCGGACCCGCTCAGCCGGTCCAAGGATCGGGCGTCCCATGGGTTGCCCCGGGTAGGAGACCTCCTGCAGCCAGTCGAAAATCACGTCGTCGGGCGTGTCGAGAACCTGGCCGATCTCCTGGAGGATGACGCCGCGCTCAACTTCGATCTCGGCGGGCAGGAGCGCCGGCTCAGTCAGAATGTCGGCGATCACATCGAGGGCGAGGTCCACATCCTCGCCGAGCACCCGCGCGTAATAGGCCGTCATTTCGCGGCTGGTGTAGGCGTTGATGTAGCCGCCCACGTCCTCAATCGCCTCGGCAATCTGAAGGGAACTCCGTCGCGCGGTCCCTTTGAAGGCCATGTGCTCGAGGAAATGGGCGATCCCGTTCTCCTCCGCCCGCTCGTGCCGGCACCCGGCCGTGACCCAGACGCCAACCGTGGCCGAGGCGAGGCTCGGCATCCGCTCCGTTACGATGCGCAGGCCATTGGGCAGGCGGTGGATCTCGTGCGTCATCGGCGCCTTTCGCGTATCAGTGTCTTCAGCGCACCGAGATCGTCGGCCACCTGCGTCACCCGCTCGTCCCGCTCAAAGAGACCGGCCATGTGCGGCGGCAAGGGGGGCCGTATGCCCACCGCCCGCTCCACCGCATCCGGAAACTTCGCGGGATGCGCGGTGGCGAGCGTTATCATCGGAACCGCGGGCGAGCGCAAGGCCTCGCCCACGGCCACACCGATCGCACTGTGCGGGCAGAGAACCTCCCCCGTCGCGCTGTTCCAGTCACGGATCGCGTCGAGCGTTTCCGCCTCGGAGAGCCTGCCCGAAGAGAACTCCGCCCTGAGCCGTTCGAGCGCGCCCTGCGCGAGCGAGAAGCCGCCCTCCTTCAACTCCTCCATCAGGGCGGAGACGGCCTCCCCCTCCCGGTCGTAGAGGTCAAAGAGCAGCCGCTCAAAATTGGAGCTCACCTGGATGTCCATTGACGGAGAGATCGAGGGGCGGACCTCGCCCTTCCGATGCTCCCCACTCTCGAGCGTGCGGTGGAGGATGTCATTCTGGTTGGTCGCAATCACCAACTTGTCGACGGGGAGGCCCATGCGCTTGGCGACGTAGCCGGCAAACACATCGCCAAAGTTTCCGGTGGGCACCGAGAAGCTGACGGGCCGGTCCGGCGCGCCGAGCGCTGCCCCAGCGGTGAAAAAGTAGACGACCTGGGCCAGCACCCGCGCCCAATTGATCGAGTTGACGCCGGCAAGCGCGACCTCGTCCCGAAAGTCGAGATCGTTGAAGAGGTCCTTCAGCCGCGCCTGGCACGCATCGAAATCGCCGGCGAGTGCCAAGGCGTGAACGTTGTCCTCGGGCGGCGTCGTCATCTGGCGCCGCTGCACCTCGGAGACACGGCCATCGGGATAGAGGATGAAGACATCGACGGCCGCGTTGCCCCGGAACGCCTCAATCGCGGCGGAGCCCGTGTCGCCCGACGTCGCGCCGACAATGGTCACCCGCCTCCCGTCGCGCGCCAGCACCTCTTCGAACATCTGGCCGATGAGCTGCATCGCCACGTCCTTGAAGGCGAGCGTCGGGCCATGGAAGAGCTCGAGCAGCCAGTGGCCGGCGCGGAGCTCCTTCAGGGGGCAACGGGCGATGTGGGCGAAGGGGGCGTAGGCGCGCTCGATCAGGTTCCGGAATGTGGCACCGTCAAAGGCGTCGCCGACGAACGGGCGCATGACGGTGTAGGCGACGTCCTCGTAGCTTTGGCCGGCAAAGCGGCGGATGGTCTCCGGATCGAGTGTGGGCCA
>JBCCWM010000432.1:0-4024 GCA_039193505.1 Pseudomonadota bacterium
ACGGCAAGCAGGTCTCCTCGCCGAAGGAGTTCGTCTGGAGCCGCGTCAACAACAAAGCGGCCCACACCGCCGACAAGAAGTAAAACAAACCCCGGTCCCGGGGGGAGAGTGTCACCGGGCGTCGCGGGAGACCGCGGCGCCCTGTTTTTCTTAAGAAGACCTACTGCTGGCGCATGCCGACGACAACGCGTCCGTCAGGCAACGTCGCGCAGCGCCCCGGTCTTGGGGGTGTGGCGCGCGGTCTCCGGGCTCGGCCGAGACGCGAGGGCCAATGCGATCCCCACCATGCTGATGGAGCCGGAAACGCTGTAGGTGATCAGGGCCAGCAGAAGGCCCCCGCCGATCATCGTCACTATGAGTGCGCAGGCCAGCCCGAGAAGCATCGAGACTCCCAGGGGCGCAACCAGATTCATTCGCACGATCCCTCCCACTTACGTTTGTCGCGAAACATACCGCAAAACCTGAATGTAACAAGTAAATGTCGCCTTAACGCCGGCCCATCAGTTAATGCCTTGGTTAACACAACCTTAACGCGATCAATCACATGCAATCATCGTGATATTCTGTGTGCTGTCAGAAACAGACATCGGTCGGACGCAACAGAGTTGGGTCAGATCCGCGTTTGACTGTATTGGTCGCCGATGGGCACAGGCGCGGTCCACCTGGCCGTTGCGCTGCGGTATCGCTGGGAGCGTACAGATATGAATCTGAAATCACTTCTCTTTTTACTTCCATTGGCGCTTGGGATCGCGGGCTTCATGTGGATGAACAGCGGCAGCGATGTGCCGGAGGCGGCGCTCGCGCCGGAGGGGTTGGCGGTGCGCGTCCTCGCCGTGAAGGCCGAGGCGGTTGTCGTGAAGGCGACAGGCTACGGGCGGGTCGCACCGGTTCGCAGCTGGTCGGCGGTCGCAGAAGTGGATGGGCGGATAACCGCTCTCGCACCGGCGCTGGCGCCTGGGATCGTCGTCGAGGAGGGGGCTGTGGTCGTTCAGATCGATCGGACCGACACTGAGCTCTCGATTCGGAAGTCGAAGGCCAACATCGCGTCCGCCGATGCGACGCTCGCCGAACTCGAGCGGCAGGAGGCGAACTCGCGCCGGCTTCTGGACGTGGAGGAGAGGATCCTGCAGGTCGCCCGTGCAGAGTACGACCGGGTGGCGGACCTGGTCGAGCGCGGCTCCAGCTCTCAGGCCACGCTCGACCAGACCGAAAAGACACTCCTCGCGCAGGAGACTTCGGTCACAAATCTCCAGAACACGATCGATCTCTATCCGGCGCAGCGCGCGTCAGCCGAAGCGACGCTCGCCGTGCGCGAGGCGGAGCTGGCGGAGGCTGAGCGCGCGCTCGCCAACACGACGATCCGCGCGCCGTTCCGCGGACGCGTTGCAAGCGACGCAGTGGAAGTGGGTCAGTTTGTCCGAACCGGAGAGCAGCTGCTGAAGCTCGACGGTGTCGAGGCAGCCGAGATCGTGGCGGAATTCTCGCCGCTCGCCTTTACGCCCGTGATCGGAGCGACGCTCGGCCGGACGTTTCAGGAAGCCCGCACTGTCGATGCGAATCAGGTGGTCGGGTTCCTGGTCGAGGCTGGGGTCACTGCGGAGGTGCATCTGGAAGTTGCGGAGCTGAACGCGGTCTACCCAGCCCGGCTGGCCCGGTTTCGTGGCTCGATCGACAGCACGACGGGGACGATCGGCATGGCGGTTCAGGTTGATGACCCGATGGTCGCCGACGGCCTGAGCGGGCGCCCGCCGCTCAATGTCGGCAGCTTTGTTGCAGTCGACCTATCGGCGCCACCGCTCGAGAACGTGATCGCCATTCCGCGCGCAGCGATCCACCAGGACGATGACGGCGGATCCTTTGTCTATCTCGCGGACGCCGACGACCGGCTCGCCATCGCGCCGGTTGTGCCGGGCCCACTGCTCGATGAGCGGGTCCTGATCCGTGACGGGCTCGCGCCCGGCGACCGCCTCGTCCTTTCTGCGCCCCGCCCGCCGATCCAGGGGTTGGCGTTGACCCCTGTCCTTGTCGACGGAGATCTCTGATATATGGTTGGTTTTTTCGTTCGCCACCCCGTCGCTTCCAACCTGATGATGGCGCTCTTTTGCATCCTTGGCTTCGCCACCGTCACAGATCTCGAACGGGAGACATTCCCGGAGTTCAGCTCCGACAGTGTCTCAATCTCGGTCGTCTATCCGGGCGCCTCAGCCGCCGACGTGAATGAAGAGATCTGCGAACCGCTTGAGGACGCGCTCACGGGTCTCGCGGGTCTTGCGGAGTTCGAGTGTCTCTCGGTCGAGGGGCGGGCGACCGGCACGGCGGAGCTCGAAGAGAACGGCGACATTACCGTCTTCTTCAACGATGTGTTTTCAGCCGTCTCCGGCATCGGCGATTTCCCGACGGATGCAGAGACACCGGCGGTCGAGATCGCCGCGCGGACAGACCTTGTAGCGCTTGTTGCCATTTCCGGGATCATCGGCCGGGACGGCCTCGTGGCCTATGCCGATGAGCTTGCCGACCGGCTGATTGCCCTTCCCGGTGTGGCAGAGGCGACGGTCTCCGGCATCACCGACCGCGAGATCCGGATCCGCTTCGATCAGGAGGCGCTCAGGCGCTACGGCCTCTCTGGGCGGGATCTCGTCGATGCGATCGAAGCGCGGAGCCTCAGCCAGCCGCTCGGAAATGCCGATCTCGATGAGGCCAGCCTTGTGCTCCGCTATGTCGGTGCCGGGCGGAGTGTGGCGGACCTGGAGGCACTGATCATTATTGAAAACGCCGATGGCGGTCTCGTCCGACTGGCCGATCTGGCGACAGTGGTTCTCGTCGACAGCGACGAGAATCGGCGGAGCTATATCGATGGCAGCCAGGCCGCGATCCTCTCGATCGCGAAGGCAAAGGACGATGACAGCATTCGCGTCTTTAGTGAGGTCGAGGCGCTGATCGAGGCGGAGCGCGCGCGTTTCCCCGCGCCCTTTGAGATCACAGTCATCAACAACATAACGGAGCTGGTCGAAGAGCGGTTGTTCCTCATCGTAGAGAACACGCTTCTCGGCCTTGTGCTCGTCTTCGTGACGATGTGGCTTTTCTTCTCGCTCGGCCAGGCGCTCTGGATTTCGGCCGCCCTGCCGGTGTCGTTTCTCGGCGCGCTCTTCGCGATGTCGGCCCTCGGGATCACAATCAACATGATCACGCTCGTGGCGCTGCTCATGTCCGTGGGCCTGATCATGGATGACAGCATCGTCATCGCCGAGAACATCGACAAATGGCGTCAGAAGGTCGGCCCGGCGGAGGCCGCGACACGCGGCACGCTCGAGGTGTTGCCGGGCGTGTTGTCCTCGTTCCTCACGACGGCCTGCGTCTTCGGCCCGCTCATGTTTCTCTCCGGAGAGATGGGCCAGATCCTGCGCTTCATCCCGATGGTCTTGTTGATCACCCTCTCGATCTCACTCATCGAAGGGTTCTTGATCCTGCCACACCACCTCAGCCATGCCGGGCGCACGGAGCTTGGCCGTCGGCCGGCGGCGCGCGCCCTTGAGCAAGTGCGCGACAGTTTCGTCCTGCCGCTCGCCGGCTGGCTGGTCGCCTGGCGTCATTTGACCGTTGGAACGGCTCTCGCCGCACTGATCCTGTCGATCGGGCTGGTCACCTCCGGGCAGATCAAGGTGATCGGTTTTCCCACCACCGAAGGGGACACCGTCACAGCGCGGATCGCGCTCACCTCCGGCATCGCGCGGGAGCGGACGGAGGCGACGGTCGAGCGGGTTCTTTCCGGTCTCGACGCCGTGAATGCCGATCTGACGCCCGCAACCGGCGGCGGGCAGCCCTTGGTGGAGCGGGTGTTGGTGCAGTACGCGGTCAATGCCGACGTGCAGGACAATGGCTCACACAGCGCGACGATCACAGTGGACCTTCTGGAGAGTGCGGCGCGCAACGTGTCCGTGGATGAGGTCCTGGACGCGTGGCGCGATGCCGCTGGGCCATTGCCCGATGTGGTGCAGGTCAGCTTCTCCCAGGCGCAGCTCGGTCC
>JBCCWM010000433.1:0-4023 GCA_039193505.1 Pseudomonadota bacterium
GCGACATTCACGCGCTGACGCATGCCCCCCGAAAGCTCCGCCGGCCGCCGGGTTGCGGCGTGGGACAGGCCCACCATCTTGATGTAGTGCGCCACTTTCGCTGCACGCTCTGCCCGGGAGAGCCCCGGGAAGATCGCGTCGACGGCGAGGCCCACATTCCCCGTCACCGTCAACCACGGCATCAGCGAGTAGCTTTGGAAGATCACCCCCCGTTCCGGCCCCGGCCCGGCGATCGGCGTCCCTTTGAAGGTGGCCGTGCCGGAGGAGGGTGTGTCGAGGCCGGCGAGCAGGTTGATCAGCGTCGTCTTGCCAGTGCCGGAGAAGCCGAGGAGGACCAGAAACTCCCCCTTCTCGACCTCGAGCGAGATGTCTTTCAGAACGTCGGTCCGCGTGGTGCCCGCGCCGTAGCTTTTGGAGACCGAGTTGAGTGCCAGAATGCTCATCCGCGGACCTCAGCGATGGTTCGTGAAGGTGAAGAGCGACTGGATCGCGTACATCAGCCGGTCAAGAAGGAAGCCGATGATGCCGATCGTGAAGACGGCCACCATGATCTTTGCAAGCGATTGGGAGGAGCCGTTCTGGAACTCGTCCCAGACGAACTTCCCGAGCCCTGGGTTCTGCGCAAGCATCTCGGCCGCGATCAGAACCATCCAGCCGACCCCGAGCGACAGGCGAAGGCCCGTGAAGATGAGCGGCAGCGCGGAGGGCAGAACCAGCTTGGTCACTTTGCTCCACGTCGACATTTTCAGAACCTTCGAGACGTTGACGAGGTCCTTGTCGATCGACGACACGCCGAGCGTCGTGTTGATCAGCGTGGGCCAGAGCGAGCAGAGCGTGACGGTGATGGCCGAGTTCAGGAACGACTTCGAGAACATGCCGTCATTGGTCACGTAAACGGCCGAGACGACCATCGTCACGATCGGCAGCCAAGCGAGTGGCGAGACCGGCTTGAAGACTTGGATCAGCGGGTTGAGCGCGGCATTGGCGGTCGGAGAGAGGCCCGCGAGGATGCCGAGCGGCACCGCGATGACCGTTGCGATCAGAAAGCCAAAGAACACTGTCTGGATCGACGTCCAGATCTGCGAATAGTAGCTCGGCGCGCCGGTGTATTGCCGCTCAATCGGTTCTTTGCCGGCCTCGATGCGGCGCTCGTTCAGTTGGGCGACCTTCGCCTCGAACTCAGCGCGACTGTCGGACTTCTGGACGGCGTCTTCGTGGAGGTTCACGGCCTCCGTCCAGACTTGGGCCGGTCCGGGGATGGCGCCAAGCGAGGTTTGCACTGTCGGTGCGAGAGAGGCCCAGACCACGAGGAAGGCCGCAATCGCCAGGAGCGGGACCCCGAGCAGACGCCAGATCTCGGACATCTGGGCCTTTGGGTTGTCGCCCGCTGCGGCTTTGAGAACCGGTGTGATCCAGGAAAGGCCCAGGACCTGAAACCAGCGGTCGGCCTTGTTAATGCGCGTGAAGAGACGTTCGCGGCGGGCCTCGCGGGCCGCATCAACGCTCATGCTTTCGGGGTCGATTGCGGTCATTGATCAGGTCCTTGTGGGTCTGTTCAGGGGATCCGGCCCGCGTTCTGGCGGGCCGGACGAGAGGCAAGGCCTTAGCCCTGCACCTCGTTGCCGACGACGACCTGCTCGCCCTTGAGGCCGATCGGCAGGCTGTCGAGATAGGCGTTGGGCTGGCGGCCGTCGTAGGGAATGCCGTCGATGATGTCGCCGGCCGGCGTGGGCGCCTTGTAGCCGTCGCTGTCCCAGGGGAAATCCGCCTCATTGGCCAGGTCCTGATCGACCAGGAGGCGGGCTGCCTCGAGGTAGATGTCCGGGCGGTAGACCTCGCGTGCGACCTCGTCATACCAGCTGTCGGGCTTTGCTTCCGGGATCTGGCCCCAGCGGCGCATCTGGGTCAGGTACCAGATGGCGTCGGAGTAAAACGGGTAGGTCGCGTTGTACCGGAAGAAGACGTTGAAGTCGGGGATGTCCCGCTTGTCGCCTTTTTCGAACTCAAAGAACCCGGTCATCGAGTTAGCGATGACTTCGTAGTCTGCGCCGACATATTCGGGCCGCGACAGGATCTCCACCGCTTCCGGCCGGTTTGCGTTGTCATTCTCATCAAGCCAAATCGCCGCGCGGATCAGCGCCTTGGTGACCGCGAGCGTTGTGTTCGGGTATTGCTCCGAAAACTCTTTGGTGATGCCGAACACCTTCTCGGGATTGTTCTTCCAGAGCTGGTAGTCGGTGATCACCGGCACGCCGATCCCTTTGAAGACCGCCTGCTGGTTCCAGGGCTCGCCCACGCAGTAACCGTGGATCGTGCCGGCCTCGAGCGTTGCGGGCATCTGCGGCGGCGGCGTCACGGAGAGGAGCACATCGGCGCCGATCTGGCCGGAGATGTTCTCGGGGCTGTAGTAGCCGGGTTCGAGCCCGCCGGCTGCGAGCCAATAGCGCAGCTCGTAGTTGTGCGTCGACACTGGGAAGACCATGCCCATGTTGAAGGGCTTGCCCTCGGCCTGGAACTCCTCAACCACCGGCTTCAGCGCGGAGGCCGAGATCGGATGGACCGGGCGGCCATCGTCCATCGAGGGGATGTGGGGGCGCATCTTGGCCCAAATCTCGTTCGACACGGTGATGCCGTTGCCGTTCAGATCCATGGAGAACGGCGTGATGATGTGCGCCTCGGTGCCGTAGCCGATGGTCGCCGCGAGGGGCTGCCCCGCGAGCATGTGAGCGCCGTCGAGCTGGCCGTCGATCACACCGTCGAGTAGGACCTTCCAGTTTGCCTGCGCTTCGAGCGTGACGAAAAGGCCTTCGTCGAGGAAATAACCCTGCTCATAGGCCACCGCGAGGGGCGCCATGTCGGTGAGCTTGATGAACCCGAAGGTGAGCTCGTCCTTTTCGAGGTCGAGCAGGTCTGCGGCGGCACTCGTGGCCATGAGTGTGGCGAGCGCGGCACCGGGGAGAAAGTGCTTCATCTGCTGTCTGTCCCTGTTGATGTCGCCCGAGGGCGACGCACAAAACAAAAAAGCCGCATGACGTCCCCGTGCGTCCTGCACGGATGGTCAAGCAGCTCTGCTTAGGTCGCCCTGTCGTGGGTGAAGGTGCGAGAACGCCATTGTCCTCTGGTGCTCGTGTGCCGCAGCACCGGCCCCCTCGCAACACAATCTTTCACATCCGGCCAGATTTGCGGGCAAAGACGTGGCGGAAGATTGGAATTTCTGCCCCTTTTTTCGTCAATCGAGTAAATGGGGATCAAACACTCGGCCATTGAAGAACCGGTTTTCCCCGAGAATCAGTCGGCCGTTCTTGGATGGGGCCGCCGTTCCCGCCGCGATCTCACCTTCGACCTTCTCGGAGGCACCGGGCAGAATGGTCCCGGCATCGCCCAAATGGCGCCGATAGAGGTCGGTCCGAAACACCGCTCGTGCGTCATCTGCCACTTTGCGCCGCTCGAGCCCGAGGCGCGAGGCCATCTGGACCGCGATCCAAACCGCTTGGCTCTTCCAGGGGAACGTGGCGGCGCCGGCGAAGAACTCCATAAAGCCCGGGCAGTCGCGCGTGTCGCCCCGGCTGTTGATCACCAACCGCCCCGTCAGGGCCCGGTCGATGATCTCCGGCGCAAGATCCAGGTAGGCCGGGCGCGAGAGCATCTCGGCCGCCGTCGCGTCGGCCCCACCTTCGCCGAGCCAGCGCGAGGCCTTCCAGACCGCGCGCATCAGACGCGCGGTCAGATCGGGCTCTTCCGCGGCCCATGCGGTGCGCACGGCCAACACCTTTTCAGGTGCAGCACTCCAAATCGCGCGTCCGGGGAGGAGGATCGCGCCGACCCCCAACTCGACACTGAGCGAGCCCCAAGGCTCTCCGACGCAAAACGCATCGATGTCCCGGGCAGCGAGCGCCTCGGCCATGAGAGGCGGCGGGACAGTCCGGATCTCAAGTCCCTGCGGTGCCGGCAGACCCGTCGCGGACAGCCAGTAGTAGAGGAGCTCCGCATGCATCGAGAACGGAAACGGCACCCCCATCCGCA
>JBCCWM010000434.1:0-4021 GCA_039193505.1 Pseudomonadota bacterium
GCGGCGAAGGCGGCCCCCGCGCCCGGCCCACGCAGGTGATCGAGAAAGCGCTGCGCCGCGCCCTCAGCCCTGCCCGGAAGGATGGCGGCTGGGTAAACGATGGACGGGTGCGCGGTTTCGGGGATCTCCGCCACAATGTTGACCCTCGCTTCGGCAAGCGCGTCCGTGCGGTAGACAATCCCGTACGGCGCCGCACCCGATGCGACATAGGCCAGCGCGACGCGCACGTTTTCGGCCTCCGCGCTCCGCGACGCCAGCGCGGACCAGTGGCCCAAGTGTTGGAGCGCCGCTTTGGCGTAGATCCCGGCCGGCACCGCGTCCGTCAGCGCGAGCGCGAGGCGATCCGTGCCGAGCACGCCCGGCAGGTCATCAAGGGCAATCGGATCGGCCGGCGACCGGGCAATCACCACAAGGCTGTTGCCGAGGAGGTCGACCCGTGTGCCCGGGAGAATGCGCCCCCGCTCCTCGAGCCAGTCCATCCAGGCGGCGTTTGCAGAGATGAAGAGGTCGGCGGGCGCGCCGGCCTCAATCTGGCGCGCGAGCGCGGAGGAGCCCGCATAGGCGATGCGCACGCGACCTTCGGTCTCGGACCAGTCGTCTGCAATCTCGTCGAGCGCAGTCGACAGGCTCGCCGCTGAGAACACCGTGATCTCCGCCGCGGACACGGCCCCCGCCAGGACCAGGCCGCAGGCCGCCGCCGTCGCGCGGCGCAGGAAATGGGTCAGGGTCAAGAGCAGTGTCCCAGCAATTTTCGATATGTCGCCCGGCTTCTCGATGAACCGCAAGGGCGTTCTGGTCTAGCGCTGCTCGGTTTGCCAGTTGGGATGGATCCACGGCTCCGCATTCGAGGGCGGCAGGGACGGCCGCTCGAGGATCAGATCGGCCGCCCTCTCGCCGGTCATGATGGACGGACCGTTGAGGTTGCCGTTCGGGATCCGCGGAAAGATCGAGCTGTCGACGACGCGGAGCGCCTCAACGCCTATCACACGGCAGGCGGGATCGACCACCGCCCCCGGATCGTCGGCCCGACCCATCCGGCAGGTGCCACACGGATGGTACGCACTCTCGGCATGGTCGCGGATGAAACCGTTGAGCTCGGCGTCTGTCTGCAGCGCCGCACCGGGCTGGATCTCGTGGCGGACGAAGGGCTTGAACGCCTCCTGCGAGAAGATCTCCCGCGTCAGGCGGATGCACGTGCGGAAGTCCTCCCAGTCCTGGTCGTGCGACATGTAGTTGAACCGGATCACCGGCGCCGCCGCAGGGTCGGCGGAGCGGAGGGACACCGCCCCCCTCGCGGGGGAGCGCATCGGACCGACATGGGCCTGAAACCCATGCCCCTCCGCCGCGGCCTGTCCGTCATACCGCACGGCGAGGGGCAGGAAGTGGTACTGGATGTCGGGATAGGGGATGCCGGCGCGGCTTCGGATAAAGGCCGCGCTCTCGAATTGGTTCGAGGCGCCGGGCCCGGTCTTGGTCAGCAGCCACCGCGCGCCGACATAGGCTTTCCCGAGAAGGTTCCAGTAACGGTAGAGCGTCACCGGCTCGGCTGCCGCCATCTGGATGTAGAGCTCGAGATGATCCTGAAGGTTCTGCCCGACACCGGGCCGGTCGGCGAGAACCTCAATGCCATGCGCGGCCAAGTGGCCGGCAGGGCCGACACCGGAGAGCATCAGGAGCTTTGGGGTGTTGAACGAAGACGCGGAGAGGATGACCTCCGCGCGCGCCCTGACAGTGCCGACCCCCACGACGTCGACCCCTGTGGCGCGTCCCTCGTCAATCAGGACGCGGCGCGCGAGGCCGCGGACGAGCGTGCAGGTCGGCCGCCTCAGCGCCGGTTTCAGGTAAGCTGTCGCGGCGGACCAGCGCCGACCCTGCCAGACCGTCTGCTCCATCGGGCCGAAGCCCTCCTGCTGGGCACCGTTGTAGTCGCCGGTGACCTGATACCCCGCCTGGCGACCCGCCGCGACGAACGCCGCGTGGAGCGGGTTGTCCCGGCGGCCTCGCGTCACGTGAAGGGGGCCGTCGCTCCCCCGCCAAGCCGGATCGCCGCCATGCCCGCCATCGTGCCAGCATTCCATCCGCTGAAAATAGGGGAGCACGTCGGCATAGGCCCATCCATCCGCCCCCGCCTCGGCCCAGCCGTCATAGTCCCGCGCGTGTCCGCGCACATAGACCATCCCGTTGATCGAGGAGGAGCCCCCGATCACCTTGCCCCGCGGCGCGGCGAGCCGGCGGCCGCCGAGATTGGGCTCCGGCTCCGACAGGTAGCCCCAATCGTAGCGGGCCATGTTCATCGGGTAGGACAGCGCGCCCGGCATCTGGATGAGCGGTCCCCAATCGCTGCCGCCGTACTCGATCACGATGACGGACCGTCCCGCCTCACTCAAACGGTAGGCGAGCGCGGAGCCGGCGCTGCCTGCGCCCACGATGACGTAGTCTGCCTCCATCACCACCCGTCCTTTGGCCGGCCCACCTGTCCCCAGTCCGACGCGACCTGCCATGCGCCGCTCAGGCAGGCGTTACACCACTCGGATCGACTTAAATCAACGTATCTTTGAAGCGATCGGAGACGGCGCGCATCGGGATCCTGGCACCTGTTCACAACCGAGGCGTACGCCTCCGTCTCCTGCGGGACGGACAAGCCACTCTGAGCACGACGCGACGGAACACGCTGCCGGGGCGCGGCGCCTCAAGGAGTGTCTGTCATCCTGGGCAACGACCCCGGGAGCGTCAGGCTCACGTAGCTCACCATGACTGTCCGTTGGTAGGCAGAGCGCTCGGTGAGGCGAGTATAGTAGTCGTGGATCGCCGTAAACGGCCGGCGGTCCAGTTCAATGTCGAAGTAGCGGTAGAGAATGTGGCCGAACTGGATGTCGGCGAGCGTCAACGCCTCACCGATGAGGAACGGTGTCCGCTTAAGGCGCTCCTCCGCAATGGCAAGCTCGGCGTTCAACCGGTCGAGCGCCGCTCGGATGAGGTCAGGTTCGCGCCGCTTGGGCGGGGTCCGCGCAACGCGCCAGAACACCGGGCCGGTGAAGCGCGCTGCCACCTCGTGCTTGGCCCACTCCGCCCACATGTCGACCTCCGCCCGGGCGAGCGGGTCTTCCGGCCAAAGGTGTGGCGCGGCATGTTCTCCCGCAAGGTATCGCAGGATCGCTGCGGTCTCAAAAAGCGCACGCCCGTCGACCTCCAGCACCGGGATGAGACCCTGCGGGTTCATCGCGAGAAAATGTGGCTCGTCGAGGCCGCCGTGATCCCCACCTCGGTCCACTCGGTGGTAGGCGAGCCCCATCTCCTCCATCCCCCAGAGAAGCGCCTGGACATTCGAGGATGTCGCCCGCCCGTGGACGGTGAAGTGTGTCGCTGCCGACTGCGTCATCCCATCCGACCTGCGCCAGATCGGCCGCAGGCTCAAGTTCAGATGGCCTCACTCCCCCCGCGGGAAGCGCTGCCGTTGCTCGAGTTCGTTGAGATCCATGTGATTGCGCATGTAGCGTTCAGACGCGCGTTGGAGCGGTTGATACTCCCACGGGTAGTAGGCGCCGTTCCGAAGGGCGCCGTAGACCACGAGGCGGCGGGCCTGGCTCTCTCGGACCTCATCGTCGAAGCGGGGCAGGCTCCAGCGCAAATTGGCCTCGCCGGCGAGGGAGAAAAGCGTGTCGGAATGCACCGGGTCGCGGGCGAGGTTCATCAGCTCCAGAGGATCGGTTTCAAGATCGAAGAGGAGATCCGGATCGGCGCCGCAACGGATGTATTTCCAGCGACCCTTCCGAAGCGCGACAATGGGAGAGACGGAGGCCTCCGCCGCGTACTCCATCGCGACGGGGCTCAGCCGCCGGCCGCCGGAAGAAAGCGGCAACAGGCTCTCCCCTGTGACCCAGGGGCGGACCTCCTCCATCGAGACCTGCGCGAGATCGGCGAGGGTCGGTGCAACATCGATCGTTGACACCGGACGCTCGATCGTTGCGGGCTCAAGCTCCGGGGCGGAGAGCATCAACGGCACCCGGGCAGACCCCTCGTA
>JBCCWM010000435.1:0-4007 GCA_039193505.1 Pseudomonadota bacterium
ACGAAACCACCGATCTCAAACGCCTCGTCGATCTCCTCCAGCTCGGCAACCTGGTCGTTCTCAACGCTGTCATCGCGCCCGAAGCGAAACCGAAAGGACGGGCCATATCCAAACCCACGCGTCTGAGACAGGTTGAGGCGGCCGCCAAGCCCCTCACTTTCAAATGTAACCCCGGCGAAGGACAGGCGCGCCGCGGCAAAGGGCAACACCCGATAGTCGGACGACCCAGAATAGTCGGGCCCCACGGCCCCCCCGAGCGCCACGAACCCACGCTGCATGGGTTGCGCCGCCACCGAGGTGGCGCAGAGCGCTGCGCAGCCTGCAATCAGACCACGAACCATTCGAGCCTGAAGCCAGTTGGTCATATCGGCATCCTTTTCTGAAAGACCTGTGAGCGCTCACCTGGGTTCAATCCGGGATTTGGCAAGGCCCACTGTAAATATCACTCACGCTTCTTGGAGCGCGCCGCGAACACCGCACGCGTGGTGCGCAGAAGCTGTCGGCGCAGTGTGGACTGGCGATCGTCAAGCATCCGGCTCTGCCAGACCAAGAGGCTGGCATACCCGTGCACCATCGCCCAAATCGACGCTCCAAACTCCATGGGATCTTCATCCCCGAGCCCTTCCGCCTCCATCGTCTGCATCAGATTTGTCAGAAAGGACATGTAGGCTCGCTCCCCCGCACGCGCGGCGGGATCCGTCGCCGTGCGGGGGCGAGTCATGCTCCACATCAGGTTGAAGAGATGAGGGTTTTCAATCGAGAAGTTGATGTACCCCATGCCCCCAGCAACGATCCGCTTGATCGACCCCTGATCCTCGACCGCCATATCTTGGGTCATTCGCGCCCGCAGTCTTTCAAACCCTATCGCGGCCACGTCATTGAGAAGGGCATCCCGACCGGCGAAGTGACGATAGGGGGCGCCGGCGCTGACCCCGAGGCCACGGGCAAGATCGGCGATCGAAATCGTATCCGACGGCTTGCTCTCCAAGGCGTCTAGCATCGCCGCGATCAAACCTTCCTGCAGGCCGACAGATTGATCCAATGCGCACCGATCTCAACAGCGTGAGTGATGCTTACACAGTTGGGTCAGCCTTGGCAACAATCAGACCATAGGGTGCCGCTCGGTCGATGCGCGCACAACAAGTTCGACCGGGTGTTTTCGGCTGTTCGGCGGCGCCTCGCCCGTCTCGATTTGGGTCAGGAGCATCTCCGCACTGATCCGACCGAACCGCGCCACATCGCACCGAATGGTCGTGAGAGGCGGATGCGCGAGCTGCGCCTCTTCGATGTCGTCAAAGCCAATCAGACAGAAGTCTCGTCCAACACGGCACCCGCGCTCGGCCAGACCCGTTTGAATGCCGAGCGCCACGAGGTCATTGAAACAGATGGCCCCCTCGATCCCGGCATGCGCGTCAAGGAGCTCATGCGCCATCTCTCGACCGAACCTGCGACTTGGCCGGCCGGGCAGGATCGTCGGGCTCAGCCCCCGCGCGGCAAGCTCGGAGAGGTAGCCATGCATCCGATCGCGCGTGATGTCGCGCCCCTCCACCCCGCCAATGAAAGCGATCCGCGTGAGCCCCTGATCGAGCAGGTGCCGCGCTGCCAGCCGGCTCCCCTCGACGTAGTCATGCGTGAAGAAGGGCAGCCGGTGCGGCCCCTCCTCGACCGTGCGCAGGACTTGGAGAGCGGGCAGGCCCGACCGCACAATGGCCCCGAAGGCCGGGCCGACGGCCCCATAGCAGGGTGAGATGATCAGCGCGGAGAGATCATGCTCGAGCATCGACTGGACCGTGCGCTCCTGGACCGCGGCGTCCTCGTCGCAATTGGCGATCACAGTGGCAAAGCCGCGCTGGTAGAGCGCCATCTGGACCGAGGCCGCGAACTCCGTGAAGAACGGATTGCGGAGATCGTTAAGGACGAGCCCGATCAGCCCGGTGTCGGAGCCGCGCAGCGTCGCAGCCGCGCGGTTCCGCACGTAGTTGAGCTCCTTCATGGCCGCTTGGATCGCCTCTCGCGTCTGCGCCTTCACGAGACCCGAGTTCTGGAGGACCAGCGACACTGTCGATTTCGACACGCCGGCAAGCGCCGCGACGTCCTTGATCGTCGGGCGCTTGCCGGGGGCCATCAGTCAATCCCGTGGATGGCCAGAAGCTGACACATCCGGCGCGTCGCAAGCTCCGGATCGGACAGGAGACCGGCCGCATCGGCGAGGCGAAAGACCGCAGCATAATGCGTGATGTCGCGCGCCGATTGGAGGCCCGCTGGCATGATGAAGTGCCGCTGCGCGCCATTGAGCCAGGCGAGAAACGCAATCCCGGCTTTGTAGTACTGCGTGGGCGCGCGAAAGATCTCGCGACTGAGAGGCACAGTCGGGCCCAGCAGGGCGTGGAAGCCTGCGCTGTCGCCCTCCGCCAGCGCCTCAAGCGCCTGCGCCGCGGCCGGCGCGATCGCCGCAAAGATCCCGAGAAGCGCGTCGGAGTGGTGAGCGCCATCGCCCTCGATCAGGGGCGCGTAGTTGAAGTCATCCCCGGTGTAGAGACGCACCGAGGCGGGCAAGCGGGCGCGAAACGCCTCCTCCCGGCTCTGGTCGAGAAGGCTGATCTTGATCCCGTCGATCTTCGCCGCATGCGCCGAGATGATGCCGAGCACCGCGTCCGCCGCGGCATCGAGGGACCGGTGTCCCCAATACTCCGCAAGCGCGGGGTCGAACATATCGCCCAGCCAATGGAGGATCACAGGCTCCGCCGCCTGTGCGATCAGGCGGCCGTAGATCCGGTCATAAGCCTCTGGATCGCGGGGCACTGCGGTGAGCGCGCGGCTCGCCATCAGGATGACTTGCCCGCCGGCGGCCTCAATGGCCTCCATTTGCTCGGCATAGGCGGCGACGATGGCATCCTCGGAGGTCAGCGCGTCGGGCGCGTGCTGGTCGGTGCCCGCCCCGCAGGCGACGCGGGGCTTCAGCGGGTGCGCTTTCGCGGCCGCCATCGTGCGCCCGATGAGCTCCCGCGCGGTTGGCCAATCGACGCCCATGCCGCGCTGTGCCGTGTCCATTGCCTCGGCAAGCCCCAGCCCCTGGTCCCAGAGCCCCTGGCGGAAGGCGAGGGTCGCCTCCCAGTCGACCGACGGCGTGCCGGTCCAGGGGTCGCGCTCTCGCACGGGATCGGGGACGACATGCGCCGCCGCAAAAGCCGTCCGAGTGAACGCGCGACGGGGCGGGCGCGGGATGAGCGGCGTGCCGGTCAGATGGTACTGCGCCAGAGCGCCCGCCTCAGTTGGGAGCATCATCTTCATCGGTCACTCCGCCACAGGAAGATCGAACACAAGGATCCCGTCGAGCCCACCGACAGCGTTCGCCACCAGCCGCGCGCCGAGCTTCTTGTGATCGGGATGCTCCTGGTAGGCCGCAAGTGCCGCCCAGTCGTCGAGATCGACCACAAAGCCATGCATGTAGCCCCGCTCGATCTGCTCCGGACTTTCGCTTTTGCCCGAGACGATGGAGCGGACGCCGCCGAGCACCGCCTTGATCTCGTGGAGCTCGCGGAAGATGTCGTCGATCTCGGTCGCGGGCAGGGTCTCGGGGAACTTCACAAGGACGATATGTCGGATCATGGGGCACCCCTTTGGTCGTCGCGGATCATGTCTGCGGCCTTCTCGCCGATCATGATCGCGGCCGCGTTGGTGTTGGAGGAAATCACGGTCGGCATGATGGAGTTGTCGGCGACCCGAAGCCCGTCGATGCCGCGGAACCGCAGCTTCGGATCGACCACGGCGCGGTCGTCGGCGCCCATGCGGCAGGTCCCGGCGCAATGGTGCGACGTCTTCGAGTGCTCGTTTATGAAGGCGATGTAATCCGCCTCGCTCCGCACATCCGGGCCCGGCAAGCGCTCTGCCTTGATGAAGGGCTTGAGGGGCGCCTGCGCGAGGATCTCCTGCGTGAGTTTCAGCCCACGGATCGACATTTCCCGATCGCGTGGATCCTCGAGATAGTTCGGGTCAATGAGCGGCGG
>JBCCWM010000436.1:0-3990 GCA_039193505.1 Pseudomonadota bacterium
CGGGTTCGATGCGGAAGAGACGGCGGTCGTCATCGCCTCCCACAACCAGAACTCAAACTACATCCAGCAGCAATTCGTCGAGTTCCAGGCCGAACCCGACTACATCGACCCGCTGTTTTCGCTCCATGCGCTCGACACGGACCACGGCGGGTCGGTGTCGGAGGTGCTGCAGACCAAAGGCCCGCTCTACACGGTCGGGGGCGCGTGTGCGTCGGGGAATCTCGCGCTGCGCCTCGCCGTCGATGAGGTGCGCCACCGGGGGGCGGCGCAGGCGCTCGTTGTCTCACCACTACTCGACATTGCGCCGATGGACCTCCATGGCATGGCGCTGATGGGGGCGATCAGCTTCTTGAGCTTCAACGACACGCCGGAACGGGCGAGCCGGCCCTATGATATCGACCGCGAGGGGTTTGTGCCGAGCCATGGCGCTGGCGCCATGGTGATCGAAACACTCGAGCGCGCGCGGGCGCGGGGCGCGACGCTCTATGCCGAGATCCTGGCCATCGAGGCCAACAGCGACGGCAACCATCTCCCCCAGCCCTCGCAAGAAGGTCAGGCGCGGCTGATGAAGAAGGCGCTGGCGCGGGCCGGCGTTGCGCCGGAGGAGATCGACTTCGTCAGTGCGCACGCGACCTCCACCCCGCTCGGCGATCTGACCGAACTCGCCTCGATCAAGGAGGCGCTCGGGGCTCATGCCTACGAGACCAAGATCAACGCGCCGAAATCCCTCCTTGGCCACACGTGTTGGTCGGCGCCGACGGTCGAGACGATTGCAGCGATCCTTCAGATGCGCGGCGGGGAGCTTCACCGCTCGATCAACATCGACAGTCTCGACCCGGCGGTGGATGTCGATGTGCTGAAGGACGGGAACGTCAAGGTGCCAGTGCGGCGGTTCATGAAGAACTCCTTCGGGTTCGGAGGGATCAATTGCGTGGGGGTTTTTGCCAACCATGACCTCTGACCGGCGCCCGACTCTCTTTCTCACCGGCGGGTCAAGCGGGATCGGCGCGCAGATCGTGCGCGACAGCGTGGAGGCCGGTTTCGACGTCGGCTTCACCTACTTCCGCGAGGCGGCAAATGCCGAGGCGGTGCTTGCTGAGGCGCGCGCACTCGACACCAGCGCGCGGGTCGAGGCCTGGCCGCTCGACGTCCGCGCCTCCCCCGAGGTTGAGCATGTCATCGACGAGGCCATCGACACGTTCGAGGACATCGACACAGTGGTTTGCAACGCCGGCATCACGCGCACCGGCCTCATCTTTTCGATGTCCGATGAGGACTGGCGCGATGTGATCGACACCAATCTGAGCGGCGCCTTCTACGTCTGCCGCCAGTTCCTGCCGCACTTCGTGGCCAACCGGCACGGGCGGTTTGTCCACATCTCCTCGATTGCGATGTATGGCATGGCCGGTCAGGCCGGGTATTGCGCCAGCAAAGCGGGGCTCGAGGCGCTCTCCAACGCCATCGCGAAAGAGTACGGGCGAAAGGGCGTGACCTCCAACACCTTGGCGCTGGGTCTGATCGATGCGGGGCTCACGACGTCGGATGCGAGCGAGCGCACGATTGAGTTTTGGAAGGCGCATTGCCCGGCAGGGCGGATGGGAGACATCTCGGAGGTCGCGGGCGCCGTACATTTTCTGGCCTCGCCCGCCGCCGCCTTCATCAACGGGGACACGCTGCACATTGCCGGCGGCCTCAACCGTACGCCCTGATGGCCCTTGGGATCGAGCGGATCGGGATTTGGCCCGCAACCATGAGGCTCGACATCGAGGCGCTGTCGGAAGATCGCGGTCTCGACCATCCGACGGTCGCCCGGTCCCTCGGGACGGTGGAGCGCTCCGTCTGTCCACCTTGGGAAGACACGGTCACCATGGCTGTGAACGCGGCCGACCAAGTCTTGGACGACGACGTTCGGGGCAGTGTCGAGCTTCTGATCGCGGCGACGGAATCGGCGGTCGATCAGGAGAAACCCGTGAGCTCCTGGGCGCATCGCTGGCTTGGCACGCCGAGCCATTGTCGAAACTTCGAGATCAAGCATGCCTGTTACGCGGGGACGGCCGGCGTGCGGATGGCGCTCGCCTGGCTCAAGGAGCAGGGCGACCGGCCGGTGCGCGCGTTGGTTCTCGGCGCGGATCTGAGCCTCCTCGGCTTCAACGAACCTTACGAGCCGGTGATGGGCGCCTGCGGCTTCGCGCTTCTCCTCTCGAACCGGCCCCAGTTTCTCGAGATCGATCCGGTGCGCTGCGGCGTCTACGCGGCCGAAGTGACCGACGTGATCCGGCCGGCCCTGACAGTGGAGACCGGAAACAGCGAGACGAGCCTTCTGGCCTATCTCGAAGCGCTTGAAGGGGCCTATGCCGACTTCGACCGCCGTACCGGCGGCACAGTCGATTTCGACGCCGCGTTTCACCGCCATATCTACCACCTGCCGTTTGCCGGCATGGGATTGCAGGCACATCGCACCCTGGCCGCGGTGGCAATGGGGCTCAGCCGGAAGAACGCGACCGCGCATTTTGAGCGCAAAGTGGCCCCCTCCATCCGCTACAGCGCGCGCATTGGGTCGAGCTACAGCGCGAGCACGTTCATCGCGCTCCTGTCCCTCCTCGACCACGACCCGGAGGTGCACGCGGGCGACCCGGTCAGCCTGTTTTCCTACGGCTCGGGCAGCTGCGCGGAGTTCTACAGCGCGCGCCTCGGGGAGAGATGCCGGGAGATCGCGGCAGGTGTTGCCCTTGGGGACACGCTCAACGCCCGCCGCCCCTTGAGCGTTGCGGCGTATGAGGCGTCGGAGGCGCAGCGGGTGGGCGCGATCGGGGCGGAGACGTTTGAGCCGGACCTCGCGCTCGTTCCGGAGTGGTATGGCGAGCGCTATGCGGGCCGGGGCCACCTGACACTGGAGAGGATCCAGGGCCACGCCCGGATCTACCGGCGCGCATGACCTTGATGACCGCAACACTTGAGGTGCCTGACACCCTCACGGCGCGAACACTGCCGCCGTTCCGGGACCAACTTGCGGCCCTCTCCGCTGAGCGGTCCGGCAGACCGATCGTGCTGAAGGGCCGACCCGACCTGTTCTCTTCGGGCCTCGGACTGTCGGAAGTGGCCGGGCCAGAGGCCGACGCGAGCTCAGCGCTCGCAGCGCTTGTCGACTGCTTCAGGGTTCTCCAGACGCATGACGGTGCGTCCATTGCCGTGGTCGAGGGCATGGCCGCGGGGGGCGGTCTCGGGCTGGCGGCGGCCTGCGATGTCGTGGTTGCCGGACGCCAGGCGCGCTTTGCCCTGCCCGAACTCCTCCTCGGTCTGACGCCGGCGACGATTGCGCCCTTCGTTCTCGGCCGCATCGGCGCGCACCGGATGCGCCTGATGATGCTTGACGGCGCGGCGCGGGACGCAGCCTGGGCGCTCAAAAACGGCCTTGCCGATCACCTGGAGGAGGCCGAGGACCTCGCCCGCTTGATGCGGCGCGTGACACGCACCCTCGCACGCGGCGAAGGTCAGGCAATCCGAGCTGCCCGGGCAATGACCTTGCCGCCCGGCCTCGGCGCACTCCTTGAGGCCGGCGCTCAAGACACACTCGCGCGGCTCAGGACCGAGACTGTTCAAGCCCGGATTGCAGCATTCAACGACGGTGGGGCGCCCTGGGCATGACCCCCGCAGCGGAGAGATGAGCATGGATCTTACGGGCAAGACCGTGTTGGTGACCGGCGGCACGCGGGGCATCGGCCTCGCGACCGGTCTCGCCTTCGGCACCCGCCAAGCGCGGGCGGTGCTCACACATCGCTGGGGCTCGGCCGATGAGGACGCGATCCGGGCGCGCTTCTCGGATGCCGGTGCGCCCGAGCCTCTGATCGTCGAGGCCGATGTGGCTCAAGCCGGCGACACCGAGGATCTGATGGCCGCGCTCGCCGAGACCATGGCTGGGGTCGATGTCTTTGTCTCGAACGCCGCCTTCGCCCCGCCCGTGGCCGGGTTCGACGCCTATGTGAAGCGGGA
>JBCCWM010000437.1:0-3988 GCA_039193505.1 Pseudomonadota bacterium
CCGTCCGGCCATCCGCCAGACAGGGATTTGGAACTCGGCCCAATAGAGGTTCAGCTGCGCCCCGATCAGATCGATGTTCGGCCAATGCGTGGTCCGAATGAGATCCGGCGCGCGGATCTTGACGGCCTCCGCCAGCGTCTCATCGAGGGGCAGGGGCGGCTCGCCACGGGCCATGCGGGAGCGGTTCTCCTCCTGCAGATGCTCCCCGTGATGGCGGGCGAGGAGGGGGAAGACGGTTTGCCACTCATCGGCGATCTCAGTTCCGAAGACAGAGGTCATCGAGCCTTGGGAATCGAGATCGATCACCAGCACCCGGTAGCCGTCGAGCGCGGCCGACATCGCAAGATGCGCCGCTGTCGAGGTCTTGCCGACCCCGCCTTTGAAATTCGCCACAGCCACAATTTTCGCGTCGAGCCCTTCAGGGCGGTAGGGCCGATACTCCTTGCTTTTGGAGCCCTCGGTCGCGAAATGGGCCCGAAGCCTCTGAACCTCGTCGAGCGTGAACCATTTCGCACCGCCCTCGGTTTCCGACCGGCCCTGGGGCAGGTGAGGATGGGCGCGCAGGACGCGGCGGAAATGCGGGGTCGCCACCGGGATCAGATATTTCGTGATCTCCCATGTCGAAAACAGCCTCAGTTTTTTTTCGCCGCTTTCCGACAGCCCCCGCCTTGCAAGATCCGCGCGGCCCTCCGCGCAGGCGGCCGCCACAGTGGCAAACCCGGCCGTCGTCTCGGGCGCACCAAGATCCGCCAGCGCTGTGTCCGGGTCGATGTTGAAGTACGGAGGGGTGTCGGTCATTCCTGCCTGATGTACTGCCTTTTGCACAACGTACCACAAAAGGTGATACGTCAAAGTAAAAAGAACACTCCTCTTATTTTTCTCTTCCTTTTGAGATGGTTATACGATGAGTGGGCGCGGCTCATATGCTCTCGGAAGCGCCGCTCTCTGTTATGAATCCGTTAGAAATTCAGTTACGCGGAGTTTGCTTGGCTCCAACCGTTTGATCTTTATCTGCTTTTACGCTCAGATCTGCTTGAGGCGATTCCAAAACCCCGATTGAGCGACTCCAATCCCCCGAGCATGCGATTCCGATCCCCCGAGGCGCATGCTGGACCGGTCCCCCTCGCGAGGCTAGCCTTGGTGTCATTGAAACCACGAACATACGTGGACCCGAGCAGTGACCGATCTGACGCCCGTCCAGGGGGAGTTTTTCCTCTGCGATATCTTCGACGCGATCCCGAAAGACGATCTCGCGACGATGGAGCATCCTGTGTTTTCGCTCTCCACCCGGCCCGATCGCCGGGTGCTGTCCTATGTCCACAACGCTGTCCGGATCGAGGTGACGCCATCGGTCAAAGGCCTTGCCACGATCCATGACAAGGACATTCTGATCTTCTGTGTGAGCCAGCTGATGGCGGCGCTGAATGCCGGGCGGCCGGTGTCGCGCACGCTCCGCCTGACAGCGCACGATCTCTTGACGGCGACCCGGCGGGAGACGAGCGGGGATGCCTATCGCCGGCTCCGCGATGCGTTCGAGCGGCTCGCGGGCACGCGGATCGTGACCAATGTCGCCACCGGCGATGTCGAGGTCACTTCGGGCTTCGGGCTGATCGAGGCCTGGCGGATCCTGCGCCGCACGCGCACCGGGCGGATGCTCTCGGTTGAGGTGACGCTCTCGGAATGGCTGTTCCGCGCGGTGCTCGCGAAATCGGTGCTGACGCTCAGCCGGGACTATTTCCGCCTCCGCCGCCCGCTCGAGCGGCGCCTCTACGAGCTTGCCCGGAAGCATTGCGGCCGGCAGGAGAGCTGGCGCGTCTCCGTCACGGTTCTGCACAAGAAATCGGGCTCCGCCTCGCCCCGCCGGGTCTTCCGCGCGATGCTGCGCGAGATCGTGGCGGCCGATCCCTTGCCCGACTACACCCTTGAGGAGGAGCCGGGCGATCTCCTCCTTGTGCGGGCCCGCGCGGTGCTCGAGCCCGCGCTCGCGCCCCTGCCGGAGGAGGTCCTGGAGGCGGCGCGCGAGATCGCGCCGGGCTGGGATGTCCATGCGCTCGAGGCGGAGTGGCGGGCCTATTGGGCGCGCTCGGGCGCGAAGCGCCTCCGCTCCCCCCGGGCGGCTTTTCTCGGCTTTGTGCGCCGGAAGATCGGGACCACGTCCGCGTAATCGGGGTCTGTTCCGGCTGGGGGCAGAACGACACCGCAAGGCGGCTTGGTCGGGAAGGCGCTGTGTCCTTGATCAATCTGCAAGCTGTTGACCGTGCGATGCCGAGTTGTCTGGCGGTCCTTCTGGCCTGAACGAGGTTTTGCAGTGCCAAGACTGTTTCTGCGTCGAGAGGCGGACGTCCCGGCTTTCGTCCCTGTGCTCTCGCGTCTTCAGGTTCTCGACGGTCTCCAGAAGTTCTTTGAGCGAGCGCCCGAGCCGATCCAGGCGGGTGATGGCCAGGCTGTCGCGGGGGCGGGCGTGATCTATCAAGGCCGACAGACCGGGGTGGTCGAACTCTTTGTCTGAACCAACATCTTCGAACACACGTATGACACTGGCCTCCTCGAGGCCGGCCACTTGACCCGTCAGGTCCCGACCGACAGTCGAGACCCGCGCGGAGCCGAGGATATCGACCTGGCGGGTCACGCCTTCTGTCTCAGGGCAGCCAAAAGAAGCCCGTGTCTAGAATCTCCAGTTTGTTGACGGCCCATCCGGTGAGGGTGGCTATTTTTTCCACCTCTGATGTCTCTGGGTGGTCCCAGGATATCCAGGACCCCATTTGGCCTTCTTGAATTCAAAACACATCTTCATCTTGACCTGAGCCCTTTTTTCTCCTCCGCGGCATGCTGGGATCCTGACCGACAGGAAGGGACTTCCATGAAGGGAAGCGGGTTCAGCGAGGACCAGATCGTCGGCAGTCTCCGGGAGCAGGGGCCGGGTCGAGCGTGGCGGATGTCTGCCGCAAGCACGGGATGTCGTCGGCCACGTTTTACGCGTGGAGGTCGAAAGACGGCGGCATGGACATGTCCGACGTCAAGCGGCTGAAGGCGCTGGAGGCGGAGAACGCGAAGCTCAAGCGCCTCTGGGCCGACGCGATGCTCGACAACACCGTGCTGAAGGATCTCCTCGGAAAAAAAAATGGTGACGCCCGCCGCCAGCCGGGACGCGGTCGCCCATGCCGTCGAGACCCACGGCGTGAGCGAGCGGCGGGCGTGCGCCAGTCTCGGGGCGCGGATCGCAGTTCGGTTCGCTGCCGCAGCCTCCGCCCCGATGACGCCGCCCTGCGGGCGCGGCTCCGCCAGCTCGCGGACCAGCGCCGCCGGGTCGGCGATCGGGGGCTGCATGTGCTGCTGCGGCTCGGGGCCCATGCGCCTTGAACCGCAAGAAGACCCAGCGGCTCTCCCGCGAGGAAGGGCTGGCGGTGCGCCGGCACACGTCCCCGCGGGCGGATCGGAGCGGCGCGCATGCCGATCGGAGCGGCGCGCATGCCGATCCCCGCGCCGGAGGGGCCGAACAGCCGCCGGTCGCTCGATGTCGTCCACGACCAGCTCGCAGACGGCCGGCGGTTCCGGGTGCTCGACATCATCGACGACGTGACGAAGGAGTGCCTCGCGGCGGTCGCCGAGACGTCCCTGTCGGGCAAGCGCGTGGTCCGGGAGCTCGAAGCGCTGATCGCCCGGCGCGGCGGGCCAGGCGTCAGCGACAACGACAGCGGGACCGAGTGCACGTCGTCTGCGGTGTTGAGGTTCACCCAGACGTACAAGATCGACTGGCGCTCCATCGCCCCCGGAAAACCAACCTAGAATGCCTTCGCCGAGAGCTTTCAGGGCCGGATGCGCGACCAATGTCTCAACGAGCACCCGTTCTTCTCAATGAACCATGCTCGCGCCGTGATCGGCTGCTGGGTCCACGACTGCAACACCGCACGCCCGCACTCATCGCTGAGCCACCTCACCCCCGCAGCCTTCGCCGCCACGGTGCACCTACTCCCAAAACCGCTATTCC
>JBCCWM010000438.1:0-3984 GCA_039193505.1 Pseudomonadota bacterium
ATGGTGACAGGCGGGATGGCGCCCAATGTGGAAGGCGGCGTCCTGCCCGGGGCAGCGGGGCTTTTCACCGCAGAAGACATTGCGAACCACCGTCGCGTGACGGACCGGGTTCATGCGGCAGGCGGGCGGATCGCGATGCAGGTCCTCCATGCCGGGCGATACGCCTATGTGAAGGGCTCCGTTGCGCCCTCGGCGATCCGCTCGCCGATCACTCCCTTCACCCCCATAGAACTCGACGAGGCGGGCCTGGAGAAGCAGATCGCCGACATTGCGACGGCCGCCGCGCGCGCCCGTGAGGCGGGCTATGACGGGATCGAAGTCATGGGCTCGGAGGGCTACTTCCTCAACCAGTTCCTCGTCACCCGAACCAACACGCGCGAGGACGCGTGGGGCGGGTCCTACGAGAACCGGATGCGCCTCCCCGTCGAGGTTGTGCGGCGGTGCCGCGAGGCGGTGGGGCCGGATTTCATCCTGATCTACCGGATTTCTATGATCGACCTCGTGCCGGAGGGCTCGAGTTGGGCGGAGGTCGTCCAGCTCGCCAAGGCGGTCGAGGCCGCCGGTGCATCGATCCTCAACACCGGGATCGGCTGGCACGAGTCGCGCGTGCCAACGATCGTGACCTCCGTCCCGCGGCGCGCCTTCGCGGACGTGACCAAGCAGATGATGGGTGAGGTCTCCATCCCGCTCATCACGTCAAACCGGATCAACACGCCCGACGTGGCGGAGGCGGTGCTGGCCGAAGGCTGCGCCGACATGGTCTCGATGGCGCGTCCGTTCCTGGCTGACCCCGATTTCGTCGCCAAGGCGCGCGACGGGCGGGCGGACCAGATCGCCCCCTGCATCGCGTGCAACCAGGCCTGTCTGGACCACACTTTCGCGCTCAAAGTCTCCTCCTGCCTCGTCAATCCGCGTGCCTGTTTCGAGACGGAGATCGAGATCCTCGCCGCGGACACCCCGCGCCGGATCGCTGTGGTGGGCGCGGGCCCTGCCGGCCTTTCGGCCGCACTGACGGCGGCGGAGCGGGGCCATGAGGTGACGCTCTTCGAGCAGTCTTGCGAGATCGGCGGGCAGCTCAACATGGCGCGCAAAATCCCGGGGAAGGAGGAGTTTCACGGCCTCGTGGCATGGTTCGAGCGGATGCTCGACGTGCGCGGCGTGACCCTGCGGCTCCGCACCCGCGCGACGGCGGAGGCTCTGGAGAGCTTCGACGTGGTGACGGTCGCAACCGGCGTCAGCCCGCGCGACCCGGCGATCCCAGGCCAGGACGGACCCAATGTGCTGAGCTACGTTGACGTCCTGCGCCACGGCGCCGACGTGGGCGACCGGGTGGCCATCATCGGCGCCGGCGGGATTGGCTTCGACGTGGCCGAGTTCCTGACCCATCAGGGCGACAGCCCGGCGGAAGTGCCGGATCTCTGGCGTCGTGAGTGGGGCGTCACCGCACCTTGGGATGCCCGTGCGGGCCTCGCCCCGGAGGGCCCACGACCCGAACCGCCCGCCCGCAAGATCACGCTCTTGCAACGGAAGGCCAAAAAGCTCGGCGCCGGGCTCGGCAAGACCACAGGCTGGATCCACCGCGCCAGCCTCCGCGCCAAGGCGGTCGAGATGGTGGGCGGCGTCAATTATGAGGAGATCCGCCCCGATGGCATTGTCCTCTCCGAAGGTGAGGCGCGCGCGAACCCCCGCCTCCTTGAGGTCGACACCATTGTCCTCTGCGCCGGGCAGGTGCCAGAGCGAAGCCTCGCCGACACCCTGACCGGCGAAGTCCACGTGATCGGGGGCGCCGATGTCGCCTCCGAGCTCGACGCAAAGCGCGCGATTGACCAGGGCACGCGGCTCGCCACTCAGTTTTGAGGCCGAACCGCGGCGAGTGCCTCTTGCGCCGAGACCATGACCGGGGACGCAGCGACCGCCGGCGCCAGGGTCTCGGTGTTCGGCAGGTCAGCACATTTCTTGGCGACGCCGCGGGCAAGAACCGCTACTTTCACCAGTTGGATTTTGGTCGGGATGCTCAAAACACCACGGATGGCGACGGCCCAGAAGGACGACGCAGCCCGGATCTCTCGTTCTGCAAGGAGGGCCTGGCACCAATCGAACGCGAACAAAACCTAGTGTGCTCACGGATCCGATCGAGCGCACCGGTCAGAGCCCGCCCACATGCGAGAAGATTCCCTGCTAAGCGCTTCGCGCCAGGTGGTCCATCACGTTGACAAGCTCATCGGAAATGCCGGGCTCCGACAGGGCATGGCCCGCATGCGCGATCATCTTAAGCTCGGACCCAGGCCACGCCTCGTGGAGGCGTTGGGCCGTGGCGGGCGGGCAGATCATGTCGTAGCGGCCCTGGACGATATAGCCTGGGATGCCGCGGAGACGGTCGATCTCCCGCATGATCTGGCCGGGCTCGATGAAGCCGTCATTGATGAAGTAATGGTTCTCTAGGCGCGCGAATGCGCGCGCATAGGCGCCCGATGGCCCACCGCGATGCCCTCCGGTCGAGAGCGAGGCGAGCGCGCTCTCCCACCCGGCCCAGGCGCGGGCAAAACGAACTTGCTCCGCCTCGTCGGGCCCGAAGAGGCGGTGGTGATACGCAAGGATCAAGTCGTGGCGTTCCGCCTTCGGCACCATGTGGCTGAACGCCCGCCATTGCTCAGGCCAGAACGCCGCCGCGCCGCCGCCGTAAAACCAGTCGAGCTCCGCCTTGGTCATCGTGAAGACGCCGCGCAACACGAGCGCGTCGACCCGCTCCGGAAAGCTCTGCGCGTAAAGAAGCGCCAGCGTTGCGCCCCAAGAGCCGCCGAACACCGTCCAGCGCTCAATCTGCAGCGACTCGCGGATCCGCTCGATGTCGCCGATCAAATCCCACGTCGTGTTGTTCTCAACCGACGCGTTCGGCGTCGACCTCCCGCATCCCCGCTGATCGAAGAGGACAGCACGGTAGGTCTGGGGGTCAAAGAACCGCCTCATGCCGGGCGAGCACGCCCCCCCGGGGCCACCGTGGAGGACCACAACGGGTTTGCCGTTCCGGCGTCCACACTCCTCAACATAGACGCGGTGCCCGCCAGGCACATCCATGACGAAGCTGCGAAACGGCTCGCGCGGCGGGTAGAGACCGCGCCGCGGGGCCGTGCCGTCATATCGGGCGTTTTCGGGCATAGGGTCCGTACTATGTGCTCGACTGAACAATTGCAGGTCGAGCGAATGAGTGCAACGTCAAGCTCTACATCAGTGAACAGCGATGAAATCGCCAAGTTCGAGGCCATGGCCGCCGAATGGTGGGATCCGAACGGGAAGTTCCGCCCGCTGCACATGCTGAACCCGGTCCGACTGGACTACATCACCCGCCAGGTGGCGGCTGAAACCGGCCGGTCGCTCTCTGATCCGCGGCCGTTTGCGGGCCTGAGGCTCCTCGACATCGGGTGCGGCGGCGGCCTGCTGTCCGAGCCGATGGCGCGGCTCGGCGCCGATGTGCTCGGCGCCGACGCGGCGGAGCGCAACATTCCGGTGGCACGCCTTCATGCGGAGCAGTCGGGCCTCGAGATCGACTACCGCGTGACCACGGCGGAGGATCTGGTGGCCGTGGACGAGACGTTCGATGTCGTCCTCAACATGGAGGTGGTGGAGCATGTGGCGGAGCCCTCAGCCTATCTCGCCTCCTGCGCCCGCCTTCTGAAGCCCGGGGGGATTATGGTCGCCTCCACCCTCAACCGAACGGCCAAGAGCTACCTTCTGGCCATCCTCGGCGCGGAGGAAGTGCTGCGCTGGCTGCCGCGGGGCACGCATGAGTGGCAGAAATTTATCACACCCAATGAGCTCAAAACGATGCTGGGCGAGGCCGGCCTTACCCAGGTCGACGCGGCCGGGTTCACCTTCAACCCGCTGGCCTGGCGCTGGGGGTTGAGCCGGGATCTCTCGGTCAACTATGTGACCACGAGCCTCCGCCCGGTTTAGTCGGCAAGGAGCGCGTCGAGTTTGCCGGCGCGC
>JBCCWM010000439.1:0-3950 GCA_039193505.1 Pseudomonadota bacterium
GATCCGGCTCTCGATCTCGATCCGCTGGCCGAGCCCGCCCCGCGTCCGGCCCGCCCCACCGCTGTCGGCGCGCAGCTCCTTCCGCCAGAAGACCAGCGGTGTGACCGCCTCCGCGATCTCGACCGGCGTGCCCTTGACGCCCGAGGGGTAAGCCGTGGCCGACATACCGTCCTTGCCGGGCCGCGCGCCGGTCCCGCCATTGGCCGTCACAGCCATGGTGAACCCATAATTGCCCGACACGCCCTTCTCGGCCACGCCCCGCACATTGAGGTTCCAGAGGCACGAGGTTCCCTCCGCCGGAACGCGGTCCGGGATCGCGTGGCGGAGCGCGCCGAACACGACGTCGGGCATCATCTGCCCGATGATGTGGCGGCTCGACACCGGGGCGGGCTTCAGCGCGTTGACGATGCTGCCCTCCGGCGCACTCACCGTCAGCGGCGCGAGCGAGCCGGCATTGTTTGGCACCCGGCTGCCGACAATGCAGGAGAGGCCAAAGACCGTGTAGGCCGTGGCGTATGAGAGCGGCACGTTGATCCCCCGCGCGACCTGGGGGGAGGTGCCGGTGTAGTCGACATGGATCCCGGTCTCCGAAACCGTCACCGCCACGGCAAGCGTCACCGGCGCGGCATAGCCGTCGACCACCATCGTGTTCTCCCACCGCCCCTGCGGCAGCTCTGCGATCTCGGCCAGCACCGCGGCCCGTGAGCGGTCGAGGATGTGCGCCGCGAGCGCGTCGAGCGTCTCGAGCCCGAACTCCTCCATCATATGCTGGAGCCGGACGACGCCGATGTCGTTGCACGCGGCCAGCGAGTAGACATCGCCCTCCGTGTCGACCGGCAGCCGGGTGTTGGCGCGGATCATGGCCAGCAGCGTCTCGTTCATCTGCCCGCCCTCGGCGAGCTTCAGGAACGGGATCGACAGCCCCTCCATAAAGATGTCGGTGGCATCCGGTCCGAACCCGATCCCGCCGATGTCCATCAGATGCGACGTGCAGGAGAAGAGCGCGACCAGCCGGCCCTTGTGAAACGCCGGTGTCGTCAGGACAAAGTCGTTCAGGTGCCCCGTCCCCATCCAGGGGTCGTTGGTGATGTAGATGTCGCCCGGCTGCATCTCGGCCACCGGAAACCGGTCGAGGAAGTGCTTGACGCTCTCGGCCATGGAGTTCACGTGCCCCGGTGTGCCGGTCACCGCCTGCGCCAGCATCCGCCCCTCGATGTCGAAGATGCCGGCGGAGATATCGCCGCACTCCCGCACGATGGGGCTGAAGGCGGTGCGGATCAGCGTCTGCGCCTGTTCGTCGACCACGGAGATCAGCCGCGACCACATGATCTGCGCATCGATCGGAGAAAGCTCGGTCATGTCGGTCGCTCCAATATCAGGGCGCCGCCGGCATCGACCGACGCGGCAAAGCGCGCAGTAACGTATGTCGTTGTGGCCGCCTCCACGATGAGGGCGGGGCCGGCCAGCCGCATCCCGGGCGCCAGGTCCCGGCGTGCATAGATCGGCACGCGCTCTGCGGGGACATCGGCGGCGGCGTGCACCTCCCGATGGCCGATCGGGGCGGGCGTCGCACCCTCCGGCACCGGGCCGAGCGGGGCGACCTCGCGTTCCGGCGCGCTGACCGTCACCGACCAGTTTAACGCCTCGATCGCAGCGCCCGGGATAAAGCGCGCGAACTGCGCCGCGTAGTCCCGCTCAAAGGCTGCGCGCAACTGCGCCGGCGCGTCGGCCCCGAGGGGCCCGAGCGGCAGGCGAACCGCGATCTCATGGCCCTGCCCTGTATAGCGCATAAAGACCACACGGCTCTCCGTGAGGCCTTCGACACCCGAGGCGAGCGCGCGCACCTCGTCGCTCATCTCCGCGAGGAGGCCATCGACCCGCGCCCCGTCGAACGCGTCGAGCGACATATAGAGGCTGCGCACCAGCTCATAGGCGACCGGCGCCCGGAGAAACCCGATCGCCGACCCGACGCCCGCATCCGCGGGCACGATGATCCGGCTGAGGTTGAGTTTCTCGGCCATCCGCGCGGCATGGATCGGCGCCGCGCCCCCGAACGCGATCAGCGTGTGCCCCTCGAGCGCGACACCGCGCTCGGCCGCGTGGACGCGCGCGGCATTGGCCATGTTCTCGTCGACGATCTCACACACGCCGAGCGCGACTGTGTCCGTCGCCAAAGACACCGTGTCGCCAAGCGCCGCCAGCGCCGCCGCCGAGCGCTCGGGCGCCAGCGTCATGGTCCCGCCTGCGAAGTGCTCCGGCGCGATCCGGCCGAGCTCGACATTTGCGTCTGTGACAGTCGGCGCCGTGCCGCCGCGGCCGTAGCACGCGGGCCCAGGCTCGGACCCTGCGCTCTCGGGCCCAACGGCAATCGCGCCAAGCGCGTCGGCCGTCGCAATCGAGCCGCCGCCGGCACCGATCTCGATCATCTCAAGGACCGGGATCCGGATCGGAAGGCCGGACCCCTTCAGAAACCGCGCGGCCCGATCCACTTCGAAGCTCCGCGCCGTGAGCGGGCGGCCCTCCTCGATAAAGCAGATCTTGGCCGTCGTGCCGCCCATATCGAAGGAGAGCACCCGCCGCTCCGACCGCTCACGCGCCGCAAAGGCCGCAAGGATCGCCCCGCCCGCCGGCCCGCTCTCCACCAGCCGCACCGGAAACCGCCGCGCCGTCTCCACTCCGGTCAGATGCCCGCCCGAGGTCATCAGGCGCAACGGCGCCGGACAGCCCCGCGCCGCGAGCGCGTCCTGGAGCCGTTTCAGATACCCGGCCATCAGCGGCTGCACATAGGCATTCGCAACGGTCGTCGAGCTGCGCTCATACTCCCGGATCTCCGGACAGACCTCGGAGGAGAGCGAGACAGCGAGATCCGGCGCGACCTCGGCCACAATCGCGCGCGCGCGGCGTTCATGGGCCGGATTGACGTAGCTGTGCAGAAAGCTGATCGCGAGCGAGACATAGCCTGCCTCGGCAATCTCGACGGCGCGCGCGCGCAGAGCAGCCTCGTCGAGGGGGAGGAGCACGGCCCCAGTGATGTCGATCCGCTCGGGCACGGTGAACCGCGCCTCGCGCGCGACTAGGGGCACGGGTTTGTCGATGTCGATGTCGTATTGATCGAACCGGCTCTCATCCGCGATCTCGAGCACGTCGCGGAACCCATCCGTCGCAAGGAGCGCGGTCCGCGCGCCCCGCCGTGTGATGATCGCGTTGGTCGCAAGCGTCGCGCCATGTATCACCGCAGACAGGTCTCCGAACGCGAGACCCGCCTCGGCCAGAACATCCTCGGCCCCGTCGAGGACCGCGCGTTCGGGCGCGGCGTAGACAGTCAGCCGCTTGGATGAAAAGCGCACGCCGTCGACTTCGACCACGACATCGGTGAAAGTGCCCCCGATATCGGCAGCAAGGGCTGCAGCTACCATATGATTCCCACCTCTTCAGCGCACAGGCTAGCCAATCCTGCCGCGCTGTGGAAACTCCTAGCAGTCAGATCGCCGGCCTTTTTTGGGAGAGTGCCGCTCTATAGCGCGGCCGCGCGTTTGAAGCGGACCACCGATCCCGTTCGCGGCGTTCGATCCTTGCGAACAGTCACCTGCTCCCCGAGGCTCCCTCATTTGAAGCTGGAGTTTGCGGGTTTGACCCTCATGGTCCTCGTCGTCGGTTTGGGCAAGCGCGCCGGGCGCGGAGCCCTCAAATTTTGCAAGCGTCCTACGCGCTTCTGCGGGTGTTTGGTTTCCAAGCGAGGAATTCGGCCTGACGGTGTTGTGGTCGTATCGCCACAACGCCAGTTTGCGCCACGCGTCGTCGAGGCTGTCGAACATCTGCCCTTTGAGAGGGCGTAATCGGGACGTCGCGGCCGGTTCTGCCGGCGGTGTTCCTCTCGGCAGGTATCAAGCCGGGGAGGAACGAAGATGGGTGCGCTCTGTGCCGGATTGGACGTGTCGCTGGAACCGACC
>JBCCWM010000440.1:0-3947 GCA_039193505.1 Pseudomonadota bacterium
CGTTTTGCCGAGAACCCCGACATTCTAAAGCATCTGTCAAACCATCCGACATCGCGACCGCGCCTCGTCGTGGGCTTTGCCGCTGAAACGGATGATGTCGCTGCGGCAGCGGTCGCGAAGCGCGCCCGCAAGGGCTGCGATTGGATCCTTGCCAACGACGTCCGCCCCGAGACAGGCATCATGGGAGGGCGGGAGACCGAGCTTCTCCTCGTCACGGCATCCGGGGTGGAGCCCTGGCCGCGGATGGACAAAGACATGGCGGCGTCCCGCCTCGCGGCCCGCGTGGCCGAGACCCTAACACCGACACGGGAGGCGGCCGAATGATCGACACGCAGCGAAGCCAACGCCTCGACATCATGCGGCTCGAAGGCTCGGATGCCGGGATCCCGCTGCCGAGCTACGAGACGGCGCAGGCCGCCGGCGCCGATGTCCGCGCCAATCTCAACCCGGCCAACCGCCTCGACGGCATCAACCTCGCCCCGGGTGAGCGCGCGCTCGTCCCGACGGGCCTCGCCGTTGCTGTGCCCGAAGGGTTTGAGCTGCAGATCCGTCCGCGATCCGGTCTGGCGCTCCGTCACGGTGTCGGTCTCGTCAACTCTCCCGGCACGATCGATGCCGACTACCGCGGCGAGATCGGCATCATCGTGATCAACAATGGCGCCCGGGCCTACACGATTGCGCATGGCGATCGGATCGCCCAGATGGTGCTCGCCCCGGTCGTACGCGCAGACTGGAATGAGGTCGCGGATCTCGCCGAAACCAGCCGCGGGCTCCGCGGCTTCGGCTCGACCGGGCGTTGAGCCGTGATCGGCTTTGCCGTGACGACCTGGCTGACGGCGATCGCGCTCTGGCGTCTGCGCGTGCCGATTGGGATCGTCCGGGGCATCATTCTCGGCGGGACACTCTTCGCGATTGTCGTCGGCGTCCAAAACCCGACGGCGCGTCCCGACCTCGCGGCCTGGGCGGGAGGTCTGATTGTGGCGGGCATCGCCGCCGTTCCAGTCGGTCTCTACGCCCTTTTGATCCGCAACATCCGCCGAAGGACCATCCCGCAAAAAGAGAGCGCTCATCCGCAGGGCTTCGTGCTGATCGAGGATGACCGGGCGCTTTCCGTCGATCGCGAAGCGGCGATCGCTGCAGCACGGCGCGCCGACCCACCCACGACGCTTTCCGTTGCGTTCCGCAATGAGGTTGGAGAGGTGGCGGGGTCGGGCTCTGTGACACTCGAGGCGGGGCTCGCGCGGTTTTCCCGGATCTGGGTTGCACCGGAGGCGCGGGGACAAGGGATCGCCAAGGGTCTTCTTCGCGAGATGGAGGCCATCGCGCGCGAGCGGGGCGCAGAACGCATCCTCCTCGAGACCGATACGTTTGGCTTTGAGGCCACGAACCCGACCGACTATGTCGAGGTCGGCCGGATCCCGCACCCCGCCGGTGGTGAGCGGATCTGGTCCACGCTGGACCTGACGTGAGTGCCGCCTTCACGCCCGAAGAGCTGGAGCGCTACGCCCGACACATTGTCCTCCGAGAAATCGGCGGACCCGGCCAACGGCGCCTTAAGGACGCCCATGTCGCCGTCGTCGGGGTCGGCGGGCTCGGCTGCCCCGCGCTTCTCTACCTCGCAGCGGCCGGCGTGGGTCGGCTGACGCTGATCGACGACGATTGTGTCAGCGCCTCGAACCTCCAACGCCAGATCCTGTTTGCAACCGAAGATGTCGGCTCCCCCAAAGTTGCGGTCGCGGCCGCCCGGCTCTCTGCCCTGACGCCCCATGTCGATTTCCGTCCGCGCGAGGCCCGGCTGACGGAGGCGACGGCGCCGGAGCTCCTCGACGGCGCGGACCTGATCCTCGACGGCACGGACAGTTTCGAGACCCGCGCCACTGTCAACGCGGCCGCCGTGGCGTCAGGCCGCCCGCTCCTTTCCGGCGCGATTGCACAATGGGAGGGGCAGGTCAGCCTCTTCTATCCCGCAGCCGGAGGGCCTTGCTACGCTTGCATTTTTCCGGAGGCGCCCGCCCCAAACCTCGCCCCCTCCTGCGCCGAAGCCGGGGTGATGGGCGCCCTCGCCGGAACGGTGGGTGCGACGATGGCGGGCGAGGCGATCAAGTGGATTGCGGGCGCCGGTCAAGTCCTCTCCGGCGAGATGCTGATCTGGGACGCGCTCTGGGTCGAGACGCGGCGGATACGTCTCGCGCGCCGGCCGGATTGCCCGGTCTGCGCGGTCACGCGTCGACAAGCGCCTCGGCAGCCCGCAGATCGACGGAGACGAGCTGACTGACGCCCGGTTCGGCCATCGTCACCCCATAGAGCCGGTCCATCCGGCTCATCGTCACGGCGTGGTGCGTGATGATCAGAAAACGCGTTGCCGTCTCATCGACCATCCGATCCAGGAGACCGCAAAAGCGGGTGACGTTGGCGTCATCAAGCGGCGCGTCCACCTCATCGAGCACGCAGATCGGCGCCGGATTGGCCAGAAACACCGCGAAGATAAGCGAGAGCGCCGTCAGTGTCTGCTCGCCCCCGGAAAGGAGCGACAGGGTCGCGAGCTTCTTGCCGGGCGGCTGGCACATGATCTCGAGACCGGCCTCGAGCGGGTCATCGCTCTCGACCATCACCAGGTTTGCCTCGCCGCCGCCAAAGAGCGCTTTGAACAGCATCGCGAAGTGCCCGTTGACCTCATCAAAGGCGGCGAGGAGGCGGCTCCGCCCCTCCCTGTTGAGGCTCTGGATCCCCTGGCGGAGCTTGGCGATGGCCTGTTCGAGATCCGCCTTCTCAGTGCCGAGCGCTTCGGCTTCCGCTGAAACCTCGGCCATATCCTCCTCCGCGCGAAGGTTGATCGCGCCGAGGGCGTCGCGGCTCCTCCGGAACCGGGCGATCTCGGTCTCAAGCGTCTGGGCCGGGGGCAGACCTTCCTCCGCGCCGAGTGCCTCGCCGAGAGCGCGGGGGGCGAGGTCATGCGCGGCGCGGATTTCGCGTTCGGCCTCTGCGGCGGCCGCAGCCCCCGCCTCGCGGCGGGCCTCGGCCCGGGCGCGGGCCTCGCGCGCCTGGTTGGCCTCCGCTTCGGCGGCCCGTGCCGCGCTCTGTGCTGCCTGGCGCGCCGCTTCGGCCTCCGCCAGAGCATCCTCTGCGCGCGCCCGACGGGCGGCGGCGTCGCGGGATGTCCCGGCCAGCGTGTCGCGGAGATCCGCGATCACGGCCGGCTCCGCGGCGGCCGCCTCCCGCCGTTTCACGGCGTCCGCGCGGCGCGTTGCCACTTCCGCGCTGCGCGCCTCGGCGGTCTCCTGGCGGCGGCGCCAGCCCTCGCGTTCGCGCGCAATCCGTTCGCGTCGCCGCGCGCGCCCCTGGGCCTCACGCCGGCGGTCCTCGGCGGCCTTCGCCGTCGCCGACGCCGTCACCCGTGAACTGTCGACCGCAGCGCGCGCAGCCGCCGCCTTCGCTTCCGCAGCCGCGAGGGCCTCCGGATCGACCGCGGCAGCGCGCGCCTCATCGCGCGCGGCTGTCACTGCGGCAACTGCCTCCGCCTCGCGAATGACCGCCTCCCCGAGGGTCTGGCGCCGCGCCGCCAGCGTGGTGAGCGCGGCCTCGGCCTGACTTGCCGAGCGACCTGCCACCGCGAGCGCTGCCTCCGCCGCACGTCGGGTTGCGCGGGCCTCCTTCTCTTCGCCACTGCTGGCCTTCAGGGCCGCTTGGGCCGCAGACAGCGCATCCTGAGCCGCCTTGGCCGTTGCGGCAGTCTCCACTCGCATCGCATCGAGCTCTGCGAGGCGGTTTTTGCGGATCAGGCGCTGGGCTGCCGCGCTCGGGGCGTCCTCGGCCGTGGCGGAGTAGCCATCCCACCGCCAAAGGTCCCCCTCAAGGCTGACCAAGCGATGACCGGGCGCCAGCGAGCGTTGCAGATCCGTTCCCTGCCCCTGTGCCACCACTCCGGTGGCCTTCAGCCGGCGATCGAG
>JBCCWM010000441.1:0-3892 GCA_039193505.1 Pseudomonadota bacterium
CCGAACTCCCGGCTCAGCTCCGCGGTCGAAGCTTGCGATCGCTGTAGTGCCGCTCTGACGGCGTGCGTGGTCGTGGCGCAGCCGTGGCGTATCTGTCCCATAAGCCGTCCTTCCGTTCCAGCGAATGGATGCACCACCAAACCCTGGGATCAAACAGCTAGGGACGCCACAACTGGATCGTTGGCGGCAACGGCACAGCCCTGGCTAGAGTGCCCATCCGGAGATCATCCCTGTGAAGCTCTGCGATAAACCGTTGAGCCGGAAACTCTTTCCGACGCGCGCCGAAGCTCAGTTGCCTATCGTCAATTGGATGGCTCCGCGCTGCCACGACCGGGCATCTCAGGCCACTCTCAAACTGGACGCTCTTGCGATCAAATCCCGCACTGACGTTCCAGGACGACCGAGGCAACGAGGGTCTGCACTCCCTTCGGCCAACATCTGATTGCGACGAGGAAGAGCATGGAGAGGAGGTCGCCCCACATCGTCTCCAGCGACGTGAAGCTGACTGCCGCGAGAGCGTCCAGTGCCTTCTTCAAATTCCTGCGCCGCCTGCCGCCCGATGGGCCTTGACGATAGACCCGTCGACGAAGATCGGCGCGTCCTGACGCTCCGCAGGGTGGGGCTCGGAACTCCGCTGCCAAGCACCGCGTTTCCGCAGCGGAGAATTGCAGACGGTTGTGTGGCGGCCATGGTGCTCGGGCAAATCTCGCCACGTGGCGCCGATTCAGACAGCAGGGGATGCCGTTGAGGAGGTTTGGGGCGTCCTTGCGCTGGACGCAACGGAAGTACACTCGCGCATTCCTCGTCCGTCAGACCAAGTATCGCCAAGCTCATCGTCCTCTTCGGTCATTGGTTAGAGCCGCATCCGGCCAAACGCGAATTGGGTACGGACACGGGTCTCCCCTCCGGCTCTCCAGGTCTCCGGAGAGAGTTCGGGGGCGGGTCAGAAGTTTTTTTGGATGCCGCGCTGTCGGCCCCGGACCCGACACCTACGAGGCCGATTTCTAGGGACGGACACTGCCCTGAGACAGGTCCGGGCGGCCAAAACCCGAAACGGTGTCGACAGGGAGGGAAGTCGGGCCACTCGGCCGATGTGGGCGCGGCCGGGACGTATGTGTCTCGATCGGGTGGCCGACAGGCAGGCCCTTCCGGTCTTGCGCATGCCGGTCAGTACCCGCTGACCTGGAGTGTCCGTTGGCCGTCTTCGACCGTGAGGGAGAGCAGCATGAAACCGCTGCGGGCCACGCAGCGCGCCGTGTCTTCAGTCAGGGCGGGACGAAAGAGGTCCCGATGGACAGGCACCACTCGGCACGCTGTCGGGCTGGCAAAACCGAGCTCGGCATAGGTGTCGTAAAGCGCAGTCCATGCGTTGTCGCCGGTGCAGATCTTGGCCGAGTGCCCGGTCTCGACCTGCATCCGCACGCGCACATCCTCCCCGAGCGCCCCAAAACAGACATGAGTCCAGTCGGCGGGCGCCACATCCCGAACGGGAAGATCGCCGGTCATCAGCGCGGACAAGAGCGCCTGCGCCGGCGCATCATCCGGCCTGTTGGCCACATAGAAGAGACCGACCGCACCCACCGCCACGCCCGCCACCAGGAGGCCCATCTTGAGCGCATGGGCAACCCGTACGAGCGACATGACGACTGTCTCGAGCGTGACCACCCGGCGCCCTCAGGCGTCGATGTCGGCAAACTGTGTGCCGGCCTTCTTGTCGCTGTCGAAGTCGCGCCGGACGTCAAGGCGGAGGAGGATCGGCGAGGCGATGAAGACGGACGAGTAGGTCCCGACAAGCACGCCCCAGATCATCGCAAATGTGAAGCCTCGGATCACGTCCCCGCCCAGCACGAAGAGCGCAATCAGGGCAATGAGCGTGGTGGCCGACGTCATCAACGTGCGCGAAAGGGTCTCGTTGATCGCAAGGTTCAGCACGTCGGCGAGCGGCGTCTGCTTGAACCGTCGCAGATTCTCGCGCACGCGGTCGAAGACCACCACCGTGTCGTTGAGGGAGTAGCCGACAATCGTTAGGATCGCGGCGATGATCGCCAGGTTGAACTCGAGCCGGATCAGGCTGAAGACGCCGATGGTGAGCACCACGTCGTGCACGAGCGCTGCGACGGCGCCGACGGAGAACTGCCACTCGAACCGAAGCCAGATGTAGAAGAGCACGGCCCCGATCGCGAGGAGAACGGCAATCCCCGCGGCGCGAACAAGCTCGCCTGAGACCTTCGCGCCGACGCTGTCGGTCTGCAAGTACTGAACCCCGGGGAACGTGACCTCGAGTGCCGCTTTGACCGTCGCGATCACCTCCGCCTGAATCGCCGGGTCGTCGCCTTGCTGCTCGATCCGAATCTGCACCTGGTTGGCCGTCGCACCGGTCAAATCCGCGCCGAGATCGGAGATCCGACTGACGGAAAAGTCGCCGATGTCGAGGCCGGAGAGGGTCTCGCGGTAGGTTTCGACCTCGGCGGTGGTCTCAGTCGCCGCGGTGATCATCGTCCCGCCGCGAAAGTCGATGCCGAAATTGAGGCCGACAACCAGGAACAGCAGCACTGAGCCGACCATCAAACCGGCGGAGAGGACGAAGGCCGCCCGGGCGAAGCCCATGAAGTTGATCTTGGTCTCTTCGGGCGCGAGGCGCAGTCGCATCTCAGACCTCCACCGTCTTTGGGTTCCGCATCTCAAGCCAGAGCGCGATGAAGAGGCGCGTCACGTAGATCGCTGTGAACACCGAGGTGATGATCCCAAGGCCAAGCGTCACGGCAAACCCGCGGACCGGCCCGGAGCCGAGCGCGAAGAGGATCACCGCCGCGATCAGCGTCGTGATGTTGGCGTCGACAATGGCCGAGAGCGCTTTGTCATAGCCCGTTTGGATCGCCCGCGCGGGGAACTTGGAGCGCTTCAGCTCCTCCCGTATTCGCTCGAAGACGAGGACGTTCGCATCGACGGCCATCCCGATTGTCAGAACGATGCCGGCAATCCCGGGCAACGTCAGTGTGGCGCCGATGACGGAGAGGAGGGCGAGGACGAGCGTGACGTTCAGGATCAGCGCGAGGTTCGCAAAGATGCCGAAGAGCCCATAGGAGAGCGCCATGAACACAAGAACTGCCGCGAAGGCGACAAGGCAGGCGAGCCGCCCCGCCTCAATCGAATCCTGGCCGAGTTCCGGGCCGACGGTCCGCTGTTCGAGGACTGTCAGCTCCGCCGGCAGCGCACCCGCCCTGAGAAGGATGGCGAGCCGCGTGGCCTCCTCGACGCTGAAGTTCCCGGTGATGATGCCGGAGCCGCCTGGAATGTGGCTCTGGATCACTGGGGCCGAGATCACCTCCTCGTCGAGGACGATGGCGAAGGGATTGCCGATATTGGCGGCGGTGTAGTTCCCGAACGCCCGCCCGCCTGAGGGGTTGAAGCGGAAATTGACCGCCGGCAGCCCATTCTGGTCGAAGGCCGGCTGTGAATCGACCAACTGCTCGCCGGAGACCACCGGCACATCTTCGAGCACGTAGAACACGCCGGGCTCGTCGAGCGACGGATAGGTGACGGTCCCGATGCCGCCTGCATCGGCGGAGGAGGCGACGCGCTCAACCGGATGGAAGGTGAGTTTTGCAGTGGTGCCGATGATTTCGAGCAGCTCCTCCGCTGAGCCGATGCCCGGCACCTGCACCAGGATCCGATCATCGCCCTGGCGCATAATCGTAGGCTCGCGGGTGCCCGTCTCATCGACGCGGCGGCGTATGATTTCGAGGCTTTGTTCCATCGTGCGGGTGTCGGTCGCGATCCGCTCCGCCTCAGAGAGCGAGACCAGAATGTCTGATCCTTGTGTCCGCACATCGAAGTCCCGCGCCCCGACGCCGGTGAGTGAGACGACGGGCTGGGTGAGCGCGCGAACAGC
>JBCCWM010000442.1:0-3890 GCA_039193505.1 Pseudomonadota bacterium
CGGAGGAGACGTCGATCCCGAACTCAGAGACTAAGTCCCTGATTTCAAACAGTTTACCAGCGTTGTGGGAGGCGAGGACAAGCCGTGGGCCGATCTTCATCCAATCGCCTTCTTCTGCGCCTCGATAAGCTCTGCGGAGCCTGCAGCGGCGAGGTCCATGAGCTGCTCAAGCTCCCCCCGGCCGAACGCCGCCCCTTCTGCGGAGGCTTGAACCTCCACCAGCTTGCCGGTGCCGGTCATCACGAAATTGCCGTCAGTCCCGGCCTGGCTGTCCTCCGCGTAGTCGAGGTCGAGGACGGGTTGGCCGGCATAGATCCCGCAGCTCACGGCGGCGACGTGGTCGGTCAGGGGGTGCGATTTGACCTCGCCCGCGGCGACGAGCGCGCTGCACCCGAGGGAGAGCGCGACCCACCCACCGGTGATCGAGGCGCACCGCGTGCCGCCATCGGCCTGGATCACATCGCAATCGATGGTGATTTGGCGCTCCCCGAGGGCGGAGCGGTCGAGCGCCGCGCGCAGCGACCGCCCGATCAGCCGCTGGATCTCCTGCGTGCGCCCCGATTGTTTGCCCGCGGTCGCCTCGCGCCGGTTTCGCGTCGACGTCGCCGCCGGCAGCATCCCGTACTCCGCCGTCACCCAGCCAAGCCCCGTGGAGCGGAGCCAGGGCGGCACCCGTTCCTCCAGCGATGCAGTGCAGATCACATGCGTGCCACCGCAGCGGATCAGGCAGCTCGCGAGCGCCGAGGCGACGACACCCGTCTCGATCGTCACCGGCCGCATTTCGTTCGTCGCTCGTCCAGATGGCCGCATCTCTTACCCTCCGCTCGACTTTCCGCGCTGATACCGGTAAACCCCGCTGTGGTCCACTGGCCTGTCGCCCCCGAGGTCGCTGCGAACTGGAAGAGGTTGCCCCTGACGGACGCCGCTGAGAGCCTTGCCACACTGGATGCCCGCTCACGCGAGGTGTTCCGCCGGCTGGTCGAGACTTACCTCGACACAGGGGAGCCCGTGGGCTCCCGCACGCTTTCAAGAACTCTGTCGGAGCGGGTGTCCGCGGCGACCGTTCGCAACACCATGCAGGACCTCGAGAGCCTCGGTCTCCTCGGCAGTCCGCATGTCTCGGCCGGTCGGATCCCGACGCAACGCGGCCTTCGCCTCTTTCTCGACGGCTTTCTGGAGCTTGGGCAGATTTCCGATGAGGAGCGGCGGGAGATCGAGCGCAATCTCGAGGGGAACGAGCCTGATATCACCGCCATGCTCGACCGCGCGGGGTCGATGCTCTCGGGACTGACGCAGGGCGCGAGCCTCGTTCTGGCGCCGAAGTCGGGGGCGCCGATTCGCCACCTGGAGTTTGTGGGCCTCAGCTCGGACCGGGCGCTCGTCGTGATGGTGATGGGCGACGGCTCGGTCGAGAACCGCATCTTTGCGCCGCCCGCGGGTCTGACGCCCTCCGCGATGCGCGAGGCAGCGAACTTTCTCAACACCATTCTTGAGGGCCGCACGCTCACCGAAGCGGCGGAGGTCGTTGGGCGCGAGATCGACGCGCGCCGCCAGGAACTCGATCAGCTTGCGCGGTCTCTGGTGGAGAACGGGATTGCGATGTGGTCGGAGAGCCGCGACGAGGAGCCCTCGCGCCTGATCGTCCGAGGGCGCGCGAATCTCCTCGAGGATGACGCCAGTGCCGTGGATCTCGAGCGGGTGAAAACGCTGTTCGACGACCTCGAGAAAAAGCGGGATCTTGCCCAACTTCTCGAGCTGACGGAGACCGGAGAGGGTGTGCGGGTCTTTATCGGATCTGAAAACAAACTCTTTTCGCTTTCGGGTTCCTCTCTCGTTGTTTCTCCTTATATGAACGCCGACCGGCGGATCATCGGCGCGATCGGTGTGATCGGACCCACGCGCCAGAACTACGGACGGGTGGTGCCGATTGTCGATTTCACGGCGCAAATGGTGGGCCGCATGATCTCGGATCGACAGGCGCCCTGAGGCACGCGGAAGAGGGCTCGGAACGATGGCCAAGGACAAGGATCAGATGGACGGTAAGGACGAAGAGATGTTCCTCGACGACCCTGAGGCGCTGGAGGAGGCGCTGGACGAGGACGAGCCGAGCCATGAGGAGATTGAGATCGACGCACTCCGCGCGGAGCGGGACGAGATGAAGGACCGCCTTCTCCGTGCCCTGGCGGAGGCGGAGAACATCCGGAAGCGCGCCGAACGCGACCGTCGGGATGCGGAGCTTTATGGCGGCGTCAAACTCGCCCGCGATCTGCTGTCCGTGCATGACAATCTCGGCCGTGCGCTCGAGGCGATCGACGACGATCTTCGGGCGGGGGCACCGGGCCTCGTCGAGGGGCTTGAGCTGACGCAGAAAGACCTCCTCGCGGCGTTCCAGAAGCATAAGATCGAGAAGGTCACGCCCGAAGTGGGGGAGCGGTTCGATCCCAAGCTTCACCAGGCGATGTTCGAAGCGCCCATCCCCGAACACGCGGCGGGCGAGATCATTCAGGTCATGGCGACGGGTTTTGTGATCGGGGAGCGTCTGCTCCGCCCGGCGCAGGTCGGTGTCAGCTCAACCCCGCCGGGGCAGCACAAGCCAGCGGCACCCGAAGCCGAAGAGGGCTGAGAGCGCGGAGGGTTAACGACGTGGGGCGTTGCGGTGACGTACCGGCCGGCATCAGCGCGGCCGGTGGCCGTGCGCTGGACGTCTGCGGCGCGGCGCGGCGCGGCTGTAGAGTTTGAGGCCGGGCTGGGCGGCCACAGTTGGCGCGCGGTCAGCCCTCGATCGCCTCGAGGAGGAGGCGGGCGTTCTCGGACCACCGGGTCTCCGCCTCCGACCCGGCCTCTGCGACGCGCGTCAGCATCGCGCGGTCTGAGGACAGCTCGCGGATGCGCGCCAGCATTTCCGCGGTCACGTTGTCGGGGTCGACGGTGAACCCGGTGCGGCCGTCCTCGATCGCCTCATGCACGGCGCCGACCCGGCTGACCACCGGCACGACGCCGGCCCGCTGCGCCTCCATGATGGTCAGCGGCAGCCCCTCATCCCGGGACGGCATCGCCAGCACATCGATCCGCGCAAACGCCGCCATCAACTCGTCGAGCTCGTAGGCCGGCGGGAAGAGGGTCATACCCTCCGGCAAGTGGGTCACGTCGTCTTCGAGCACCGGCTTGCCCGTGACGGAAAACGAGACCGGCAGCCCGCGCGCGCCGTCGGCTACGGCGAGAAACCGGTCGAGACCCTTCTGGCTGTCCATCCGCCCCAAAAATCCGACGCGGAGCGGACCGTCATGGTCCCGACGGACCGCGCGGGCCTCCGCCGCGGCGGGCGCTGCCATCGGAAACCCCGGCCCGTTTCTCAGCGTCAGGAGCTTTGTCCGCGGCACGCCATGCGCGGCGAGCCATGTGGCGAGCGTGTCCGAGCAGGCTGCAATCCGGTCGTAGCCGCCCTCATAGGCCAGCGCGAGATAGGGCGTGCCGTAATCGCGGCCGAAAACGCCGGTCTCGACCAGATGCTCCCAGGCGATTGTGCGCACCCCTTTCCGTCGGAGCGCGCCCACCCCGTGGTGGAGCGCCGCGCATCCTGAATTGAGCACGGCGTCGAGGCCGGACAACGGGCCGAGGATCCGGTTCATAACCTCCTCCGGCGGGCGGGAGGCGAGGTTCGTGCCGATGTAGCGCGGCCCCGACCAGTCTCGGAGGCTCTTGTGCGCGACGAAGTGGACGGTCTCGAACGGCTCATGCAGCCAGGGCGTCGCAGCGGCGTTCTGGTTGCCGTAAACGAAGAGATGGCAATCGGCGCCGGCGGTCCGCGCGGCAGCGGCGAGCGCGACGGCGCATTTCTCGACCCCGCCAAATTTCAGGATTGGAAGGACGAAGCCGATCTGTGGCCGCCC
>JBCCWM010000443.1:0-3871 GCA_039193505.1 Pseudomonadota bacterium
CCGGCGAGGGTCTTCCTCGCGCCGCGGCAGACGCGACCAGCCTGATCAGACCCGCCCACGCCCCCCTTCGGTGGACCACGTTTCGTGCCTCAAACAGAGGGGATTGCCGGAGAATTGGTCGGAGGCGGAAGGTTTGTGCGAGGCGGCACTGAAACAGCCCTTCGATCGGCCCGGCTGTCAGCGGCCCGCTCGTGTTAAGAATGTGGGCGGCAAGAGGGTGGACCCGACGCGGGTGGTGCAGGGCGCGCCATTTTGCGAGGTCGCCATCAAAGCGCTGGTGCAGGCTGATCACGGAGGTCGCAACTCTGGTCGCCCCTTCTGTCTGTCAGACGTCGGTCGCCCGATTACACCATGATGGCTCACCACTTGGTTCTTAGGTGAAGATACGGATGCCGGTTCTGGGATTCCGTCAAGGCACTCGCTCCGGGCGCCGTCTCCGCACTGAAGTGCCTGTCGACGGGGCATAAGGTGCTTTGGATCCAGGGCCCCCCGACTGCTCTTCCCGGCCCGAGAACTGGCGCGGGCGCTTGCTTGGAAGCGGCGCGTTCCACGACCTGCTTTAGCGGGGGCTCTTGCGATGCATCGATCAAGGCCGGTCGTGGGCGTGGCACTTGGCGTCGGTCTGATCCCTGCCGATGCGACCCGGACTCGCGGCTCGGAGTGGGTTTGTCGCTCGAGCAGACCACCCGCGTGGTTGAGAGTGACTCGATACACTGGGCGACCCGCTCCGGCGTTCCGCTGCAGTTGCCCAACGACACAATCCATTCTGTGATCCCGCAGATCGCTCGACGGAGGTGGAGGACGGGGCAGTCTTCGTCGCATACCCTCCCAACCGAAGAGTGCATTTAAGCCCTGCGGCGGTGTCTAATTGGAGCCATCGGTTTCGCTCCAAACCGCCGAGATCTGTGCCGCCAGACGCATGTTTGGTTGGATCTCTGAGCGACTGAGAGTGACCACGGACCGACTGGTTGATGCATGGTGCGCAGCGCAATCCGGCCCGGACACATCGGAACCAACCGACTGCAACATCGGGTTGATCAGCGACCCGGCTTCAAAACAGGACCTCGATGCCGGCCCAGAAGCGGCAGGGCTGCCCTGGCGAGCCAGGGGCGGCGCGTGATGTGCTCCGTCCGTTGGGCTGCGCGAGGGTGCCTGCGATGTCTGGAAGACAGAGGCCCCGAGACTTCGTTCCTTCGGAGCCGGACCGTCGAGATCGTCCGCGTCCATCCGGCACACCGCACAGGCGTGACAATCAGCTTTTTGATGACGGGTGGTCGGACCACGGCTTGGAGGTTTCGGGGCAACGGGGAGCTGCGACAAGGTTGCAGCGGGTCTTGCAACTGAACGGCAGGACGGTCGGGAGGTGGTCTGTCCAGGCGTGCCGATGGGGCTCGAGACGCTCCGCTGCCGACGCCTGAGCCGAGCGCCGGCCCGAATGGCTCTGGCCAAAGGCGGCCGGGCGACGAGCGTGTGTCCTCGCCTGTCCGGATGAGCGGGGGCCTCGCGCTCGGGCTCGGCGACGACGGCCGCTGCGTTCCATGCCTGGTCTCGCATGCCGGGCCGCCATTCCACAGCCGCGGCCTTGGACTTGCTGGCAGCATCCGCAGCGCCGAGACAGCGCGCGGACGCCTCCGACATCGCCTCGTACGCAGTTGAGCCTGAACCGATAGCGCCGCAAAAGGACGCTGCGCCTCCGAGTGCCATACCGGCACGCCTGACCATCTCCGACGGTGCACTGCGCGCATGCCCGGTGCTTCGAGGGCGAAGCCCACGCCAGCTTCGCGAGCGGCGCCCCGATCCCGCTCCGCCTGCTAGGCTGAGGACACCGGTCGCAATCAAACGACCACATCAGCCAATGCGGAGTCTCACGGAGCGCCACGCAAAACGGGCGTCATGGAACGGTTGGGGCAGAGGCCTCAATCGCATTGCATGCGTCTGCGTTGGACCTCATCGGGGACGGGTCGTTGTTTGGCTTGGTCTGCACAACAGGTGCGGTGGTAACGCAGAGAGCCGGTGCCCGATTAAACGGGCGACCCGCGCCTCTGAGCCCGCCCAAGGGTGCGAGACACTCGAAATCTAAGCGAATGGTCAAAATTTGGTCACGCGCCCCCGGAAATCCCAGCAATTCCCGACTGGCTCGCTTCGACAGCCCCTTGTTCCTCCGCATCGCGGTAATCTCTACCCCGGCGAGCGGTCCCGCAGGTTGGGCGGGACGGCTCGGAGGATGTAGAGGAGGATCTTCATGGGACTTAGGATCACAATTGGCGCCGGTGCGCTCTGCAGTGTGGTCGCGGCGGGGTGTGTTCAGGCCGAAGTGCTGCGGTGGGGCAATGTGGGGGATGCGCTGACGCTCGACCCCTATGCGCACACCGAGAGCTTCACGTCGTCTTTCCTCCATCACATCTACGAGCCGCTGGTCCGCCGGAATGCAGAGCTGAAATTCGAGCCGGCTTTGGCGACCTCTTGGGAGGTCGTTGAGCCGACGCGCGTCCGGTTCACCCTCCGTGAGGGCGTGACGTTCCACGACGGTGCGCCGTTCACAGCCGACGATGTGGTGGCCTCGATCGCTCGGCTGAAACATCCCGACGCGCGGGCGCGCGGCAACGCAGCCAGCATCGACAGCGCCGAGAAGGTGGACGACTACACCGTCGACATACTGCTGAACGCGGCGGACCCGCTGCTGATCAACAAGCTGACCGGCATTTTCATCATGGATGCCGAATGGCTGGAGGCCAACGAGGCAACGCTGCCCGGCAACACGTCCACCGGTGCGGTCACCTTTGCCTCCGACCACACCAACGGGACCGGGCCCTTCGTGCTGGACAGTCGCCAGCCCGACGCGAAGACCGTGCTTCTGGTCAACCCAGATTGGTGGGACGAGCCGGTGCACAATCTGACGAGCATCGAGTTCTTGCCCATCGGCTCAGACGCCACGCGGGTCTCGGCCCTGCTCTCGGGCGAGGTTGACGTGATCATTCCCGCACCTTTGCAGGACACTCAGCGCATCGAGGCCGCCGAGGGTGTGACGCCGCTGCAGAACCCGTCTCTGCGCACCATCATGTTCGGGCTCAATGTCGCCCGCGACGAACTCCACGCGGCGCCTGGCTCGGGTTCCAACCCGTTGCGCGACATCCGCGTGCGCGAGGCGCTTTGGAAGGCAATCGACATGGAGGCGATCAACGCGAAGGTGATGCGCGGCAAGGCCCGCATCGCCGGATCGATGATCGCGCCTTCCATCGCGGGCTACGTCGCCGAAACCGACGTGAAGCCCGATTATGATCCCGAGGCCGCCCAGGCGCTGCTGGACGAGGCCGGCTACGGCGACGGGTTCAGCACCGGGCTCGACTGCACCAACGACCGCTACATCAATGACGAGGAGATCTGCCTTGCCATTGCGTCGATGTGGGCGGGGATCGGGGTGACGACCGAGCTCACGGCGCAGACCAAGGGCAACCACTTCCCGAAAGTCGACCGGGGGGAGACGGACATCTACATGATCGGCTGGGCGACACTGCCGGCGATGGACGGGTTCAGCCCGCTCTCTGCCATGCTCGCGACCCGCGAGGGCGATTACGGCGGCAACAACCCGAACGGCTTTTCCAACGCCCGGGTTGATGAGATCACGGTGATGTCTGCGTCGGAAGTCGTCGAAGAGAAGCGGATCGCCCTCATCGAAGAGGCGATGCAGATCGCCCGAGACGAGATCGCCTACATCCCGCTCCACCAACAACCGCTGAGCTGGGCCGCGCGCGACAGCGTCGAGATCATTCAGTTCCCGGACAACTACTTCCGCGCCTGGCACTACCGGGTGAACTGAGGCGCGCCCAGCGTGCTCGCCTTTTTGATCCGGCGCATGGGGCAGGCCGTCCTC
>JBCCWM010000444.1:0-3867 GCA_039193505.1 Pseudomonadota bacterium
GCGAAGGGCATCGCCGAGAGGTTACCTGCAATGGGGCCAAAACGGTCTGGACGGCGGAGCTCGGCCCGCCGGACATACGAGCCTGAGACCGGGCGGCTTCGAGGATCCGTGCGGCCGCTCAGGCTCGGTTGGCGAGTTCGGGGTGTTTGTAGGCCTCTGGGTAGGGCATTGGGCGGCGCGGGCCGAGGGGCACGGTGCGGGTCCAGCTCCGTCCGAAATAGCCTTGGAGACAATGGGTTAGCGCGCTAGCCCCGGCCACGCCCGGCAGCGCGTAGACCCGGCAGAGCCAGCGCCAGAGACATGGATGGTCGAGGATGCGCGCCCCGTTGAGTTTCATCCGCACGACATAGACCGGGTCGTGCCGGTAGAGGGTCGGGAAGAGGCGGAGATCGGCCTCGGTGAAGCGCGTGCCGGTGAGGAACGGCCGGCCGTCGGCGAGCCGTGTTTCGAGGGCCTCGAGCGCCTCGAAATAGCGCTCGAAGGCCCGGGCATAGACCGCCTGATCCGACGAGAAGCCCGCCTTGTAGGCACCGTTGTTGATCGCCGTGTAGATCTCCTCGTTCAACGCGTCGATCTCGTCCCGGAGGGGCGCATCCTCGGCGCCGGCGGGATAGAGATCGGGCCGCGCGCCCGCCGGAAGACGCGTGCCCAGGGGCTCGGCCTCGGCGTTCAGCATCCGCAGGATCTCGGCGCTTTCGTTGGAGACGATGCGATGCCGCGCGGTGTCGTAGAGGACCGGCATGCTCTTCTCATCCGACCCTTCGGCCTCGTAGAGGGACTTGGCGAGCCGGAGGCCGCGACCGCTTGCGCCTTCGGTCGTGCACTCGGGCAGGGGCGCACCGGTGAGGCTCGCGACGCGATCCGGGGCGAACTCCCACAGGCCCGCGCCGGCCGGATCGTCTTCGGCCGTTCGGTTGGGGAAGGCCACGCTCATCCCAATCGCCGCCTCGAGCCCCAGCACGGTGCGTGCGAGCGTCACCCGGTGACACCACGGGCAGTTCAGCGCGACGAGAAGGTGATAGCGCCCGGGCTCCGGCGGCACCTCCGGGTCCCGCCCGATCATGGCGCGAAAGCCGCTCTGCCCGCGCACAAACTCGCCGCGCGCGCGGCGGCCCTCGGCGTCGGTCTGATCCTCTTCTGTGGACCGGTCGCTCACTGCGTGGACCCCTGGGGCTTCAGCCAAACGCTCCGGGCGAGCTGGGAGGCGGCGCAGCGCTCCATGGTCAGCACGCGCCAGCGGTGGGTGCTGCTGAAGGTCGGCGCCGCATCCGCGCCGACCGTGAGGCAGAGCGTGCTCCCCGCGAGGCGGAGCTGCCCGGCCTCGGTGTGGTCGAAGCGTTGCATGTCGCCGGAGAGAAGAAAGCTCTCCCGCACGCCGCAAGGCCGCAACAGAAGGGGCGCACCGGGCAGCGGCGCGACGACACCGAAGGCGGTCACGCATGCCCCGAAGGCGGGCATCTCAATACGCCCGCCCCGCAGGACAGCCATCCGATCGACGCTGCCCCGCGCGGTCAGGCAATTGTGCGCGACCAGCGGCAGGTCCGCCCGGGCCGAGGCGCCGACGCCGACCACATCGAGGCAATAGCCGTCCCCGGGACGATCGAGGTCGTCGGCGAGGCGAAGCTGCGGCACAGCGTCGGCGGCCACCAGTCCCGCGACCCCAAGGGTCAGCAAGAGCGCAAGCGCGAGCGCGCTCACCGAGGCGAGCCCCTTCTTCCGGCGCCGAGGCCGCCCGGCTCCGGCAAGCGGGTGCCGCCGAGCCGACTGTGCTTCTGCATTGGACGTATCCTGGGGCGGTCTCACGATCCCACGCTCATTTTCTCTCTCCACCCCACTCTGCCAATGTCGATGGCAGCACGAAAGTCCCCGATTTGGGCAGTTAGAACCTCTTCACTTTGCGGCTCCGGCAACCAGAGCGGTCCGTGATTGGCGGCGCCCTCACTCTGACAGTGCCTCCGAAGACATCACAACGGAGGCCGGTGCGGACTGGGGCGAGAAGATCTGGTAGGCTCGCGCGAGATCCAGGCCAAGCACGTGTGTCACGCAATATGATATGATCGATCCGGATACCTACGACGTCGCTGTGATCGGCGCCGGCATCGCCGGTGCATCTGTCGCGGCGGAGCTCTCAGCCGGCGCCAAGGTCGTGCTTCTCGAGATGGAAGAGCGGCCCGGATACCACACGACAGGGCGATCGGCCGCGGTCTTCGCCCCAAGCTACGGTCCACAGCCGATCCGGGCGCTGACCCGCGCTTCCGCGGGATTCTTTCTGAGGCCGCCCGAAGGCTGCGCCGAGCACCCGCTCGTCCGCCCCCGCGGCGTGCTGTTCGTCGCTCGGCAGGACCAGTTGCCGCAATTGGATGCGGCTTATGCGGAGCTCGGCACCGAGGCGGAGCTCGGGCGCCTCGACGCCGCAGAGGTCCTCGCCCGGCAGCCGCTCTTGCGTGCTGGCTACGTCGCCGGCGGGATCGACGACCAGACCTGCTTGGACATCGACGTGCACGCTCTGCACCAGGGCTACCTGCGCATGTTCGCGTCTTCGGGCGGGCGGCTCGTCACGAGCGCCGAAGTGCAGCACCTGTCGCGAGCGGCGGGTCGTTGGACGCTGACCGGCCGCAACGGGACCGTCCGGGCGTCGGTGATTGTCAATGCGGCCGGCGCCTGGGCCGAGCATGTGGGGCAGATGGCCGGAGCGGAGACGATCGGGCTGGTCCCGAAACGCCGCACGGCCCTCATCGTAGGCGCCCCCGACGGCATGACCCTCGACCAATGCCCGCTGGTCGTCGACATCGATGAGGAGTTCTACCTGAAGCCCGATGCCGGCCGGATCCTCATCTCGCCCGCGAACGAGGATCCGGACAGGCCGTCCGACGTCCAGCCCGACGAGATGGACATCGCGATCTGTATCGACCGGATCGAGCGCGCCTTCGATTTCGAGGTCCGCCGGATCGAGACCCGCTGGGCGGGGCTGCGAAGCTTCGTCGCCGACAAGGCGCCGGTGGTCGGGTACTCAGGGCGTGTCGGAGGGTTCTTCTGGCTGGCCGGACAGGGCGGATACGGCGTCCAGACGGCGCCGGCGCTCGCCCGGCTGGCGGCGGAAGCGGTTCTGGGAAAGCCGGCCCCGGAGGACATCCTCGCTGCAGGCTTGAAGCCGGAGGAGGTCGGGGTCGGTCGACTGCCCTCGCAGTCGCCCTAGTTATTGTGCGCCGCCCCGTGATGCCGTAGGTCGCGCGAATGCCACCGAAACGACGCCTTAGTCATCCGACGGCACTCCCGTCGTCAAGCCGCCGGAAGGAACTGTGATCACGGGTGGTCCAGGCTGCGCTCGCCTCGTGCATGCAGGTTCGAGCGGGGTATCCCAAGGCCAGCGAAACCCAGTTCCAGGCAAACGCGGCTCAAAGTCATCGGGGTCCATCGCGTCAAGGGCCGTTTGCAACGGCTCCAACTCATCTTGCAGAATCTGCACAAACTCCAAGCAAGTAAGCTCTAAGTCAAAGAGTATCCGTATAGTACAGTCTGTAAATTTTTTCTTTAATCAGCAGCGCTTCGGAACGGCGCAAGCGTTGCTCCAGAAAGCTCTCATCGTTGCGATGCGCTACACAAATCCAAGTCACTTCACTTGTGTAGCCAACGTCGTGGTCCTCACAGAAGCTGTCGCAGCGCTCGGCAGTCATCCTGTTGGCGTCAATCATATCGGACACCTGTCAAGCAAAACCCAGATTTACGGTTTAGGGTCAGGACCCATTGATTGGGTCTCAGACTTCTGATTCAGTGCTCGAAAACGAGCGGTGACATGAGCAACCTTTTCTGGCTGACGAACGCGCAGATGGCGCGTCTTGAGCCCTACTTCCCAAAGTCCCACGGCAA
>JBCCWM010000445.1:0-3851 GCA_039193505.1 Pseudomonadota bacterium
CCAGATGCGCGCTCGGGGCGTCGGGGGTCGCCGCAAGCGCGACCTTCCGCGCGGCATCGGGAAGGCCTGTGTCGGAAAGCGTGCTCCAGACCAGAAAGTCGAGATCGAGCGTCGTCCGCGCACGCTCGAGATAGTCCTGCAACCGCGCCTCGCCACCCGCCTGCGCCACGGCGAAGCCCACCGACTGTGCAAGCGCGGACACCTCGGCCGCTTGCGTGGACTCGATCCGGCCGAAGTATTGTTCAGCGACCCTGAGGTCGCTCGCCACTTTGGCGATCAGGAGATCGTCGTAGCGGTTGATCCACCGCACCATTGTGACGCCGAGAAGGACCGGGAGCAGGACGACCAAGGGCAGAAGAGCAAGAACAAGGAGCCGGAGACGGACCGAGCGCATCTCACAGGTTCCAAGCCTGGCACTTTCGGTCGATCGTCTTTCGCGCCACCCCGAGATGGCGCGCAGCCTCCGCTCGGTTGCCATTGCACGCATCAAGCACCGCTATGATGTGGCGTTGCTCCACCGCGGCAAGGCTCTCGAGCGGCACAGCGGAACTCGGACCGAGGGCGGTCTCGAAATCCCCGTGGATGAGCGCCCGTTCAATCGTGTTGCGAAGCTCCATCACGTTGCCGGGCCACGTGTGCGTGAGAAAGCGCCGTCGGGCATGTGCGGTGAACTCGGGCACTCTCGTCCCCATCCGACGCGCGAGATGATCTGAGAAGAAGCGGATGAGCTCAATGATATCGTCCGCACGTTCCCGGAGCGGCGGCAAAACGATCTCGACCACCGTCAGCAGATAAAAGAGATCGGTCCGAAATGCCCGCTCATCCGCGATGTCTTTGAGGGGGCGGGTGGTGGAGCTGACGATCCGGACGTCGAACTCAATGCTCCGACGCGCGCCGAGCGGTGTGAACCGGCCGGTGCTCAGAAGCTCCGACAGGATGTTCTGGCAGCCCGGCGACAGCATCTCGACATCCTCGAGGAACAGCGTCCCGCCCGCTGCGTTCAGGAGCATGCCCTGTTGATCGCTGCTCTGTTCATCGACCTGCCCGAACAGCCGCTCGCGAAACACTTCCTCCGTCATGCCGTAGGAATGGAGCCAGACGAAGGGGTGCTCGGCCCGCGCCGAGGCCGCATGGAGCATGCGCGCAGCGACCTGCTTGCCCGACCCGACCTCGCCGCGGATCACAATGTGGGACTGGGACGCCGCTGCCCGAGTGATGGCCTGACGGACCGCGTGGATTTCGGCTGAGGTTCCGAGAAGCGCGTCGCGATGTTTGAGAAGATCGTTCCCGAGCTCGAGCTCGTTGCGCAGGATCGAGTTTTGCCGCTGGAGGCGCTTGCGCTCCAGGCTCCTGGCCACTGCGTTCAAGATCTGGTTGGAGCGAAAGGGCTTGAGCAGAAAATCACTCGCCCCCGCACGGATCGCTTTGATCGCGGCATCGAGGTCCGCATGCGCTGTTATCAGGATCGCGTCGGAAAAGAGCCCGATCCGGCGCTGCTCGTCCAACCACTCGAGACCCGTTTTGTCGGGCATGATGTTGTCGAGAACGATGACATCGTAGCTGTGTCGGTCGAGCAGGCGAGACGCGCTCTGGGCATCCTCGGCCAGGTGCACCTCGGCGCAGGCGCGCGACAGCACTTTGCCGAGAAAGTTGCGCATCCCCGGTTCGTCATCAACGACCAGCACCGATGCCTTCGACAGTTCCGAACCAAAGCTTCGATCGGTGCTCTCCCCCGGCACCTCGCTCACTCCGAGATCCGTTTCGACAATCGCCACCATCACCGCCCGATCGACCGTATCAGCGGTCCCGAGATCGGAGCATCCGATGCGCGGCACGAGCCTGATCGGGATGGATCGGCGAGTTTTGGGTCCGCCTTGTCCAATGTGTGTGTCCGCATTTCCTCCGGCAATATGTTAGTGGAGAGCGCCGGTCCGTGGCAACTCCGCTGAAACGCAACCCCAGTCGGGCAGTTGTACGCGACGCAACCAAACGGATCGACGGCCTCATCCGTCCCGGTCTGCGGGCGCATCTCTGATCCACCCGCCGTCGAGGTCGCTGCTCCCAGGCGCACCGCCTCCGTGTCGAACGCCTGGCGTGTACAGTGGTGCAGCTACATCTATGCTCGACGTCATGGGGCGGATTGCGGAGCGTGATCTCTACAAACCTGTCAAAGCCTACCTCACCGCGCCGGGACACGAGGTCAAAGCTGAGGCTCAGTCGGCCGATGTGGAGGCGCAGCGCGGCGATGACCCGCCTCTGATCGTCGAACTCAAGACCGGGTTCACGCTGTCCCTGTTTCACCAGGCAAGTGCACGGCAGGCGGCAACGGACGCTCTCTGTGTCGCCGTCGCCCGCGGCTCGGGACGGCGGTTTCAGGCAGCGCTCAAGAGCAATCTCAAACTCGCCCGCCGCCTCGGTGTCGGCGTGATCACAGTCCAAACGGCGGACGGGCGGGGCGAGGTGCACCTCGATCCGGGACCTTATGCGCTGCGCAAGTCGCCCGCGCGCAGGGCGGCGCTGCTCAAGGAGTTCGCGCGGCGTGCCGGAGACCCCAACACAGGGGGCTCGACCCGAGGACAGCTTGTCACGGCCTACCGACGAGACGCCCTCCGATGCGCCGCGGTCTTGGCCGAGGCGGGCCCCTCTATGGGCGCGGCGGTGGCAACGGGCACCGGCGTACCACACGGTTGATGGCAGACAATCACTACGGAAGGTTCGTGCGTGTGGAGCGAGGGGTTTACGATCTCACACCGGACGGGCGCGCGGCCCTGGAGCCGGCACCTCTGCTGCCCTTAACGCAGAGAGCGGACGTGGATCCTCCACCCTTCGTGTGGTGCCAAAGTCTCTGGGCTGCAGGTAAAAAACTCCTGGTGATCGGCGCCCGGGGCTGTGGAATCGCCCCCGTCGAGCCGGACACCTGTTCGATTTGTTGTGCGCGTCCGAGCTCGGGCGTCGAGCACATCTGTCGTCCGGAATGGGGATGATTGTGCCCTCGACCCGTCCGGCGATCCGGTCGCGCGCTGTCCTTGCATCCGGGATCGGATGGACGCGGACATGGTCACGATAGAAGGTCCTCGCAAAAGCCTCGCCCCGGCGAGGGCGCTCCTATCGATGATGTCGCGGTGATGAACGTCGAGGACGACGACACCGCGCACGATCTCACCGGTCCATGTCCCGCTGACGGCATGCTTCAGCCAAGTTGCCAAGCTCTCTGGCCAGCTCCGGAATGCTCAGGCGTTGCTGCGCACGCTTCGCCGCCGCATCACGCGGAGCCGCCTTCTTGGCTGTCGATTATCAGACCATGGGGTGCTCCTCCCTCCCGAAAACAGCACAAAAAGAAGACTAAGTGGACACAGTACTTTCATAGAGCGCCAGTGATCCGGCGCGCCACATGTGCGCAATCCCTATAGCCTCGGTTCAATCAATCTATTGGGAAGCGGATCGCGTGATGGTGGGACGGATGGAGACGCAGGCCTCTGTTCCAACGGTTCCGAACGAGAAACGTGCCGCCGGGTCATACGTTGCACCGGATAGACTGGCGCCCCTGACCTGCCCCCAGAATCTCGGACCATTCAAAATGAGAGTTTGTTCTCGTAACGTTCAAAGCAACGAGGAGAACGAAGACTGCGGAAGTCGCGTTTTACAGAGGAACAGAGTGTCGGGATTTTGCGGGAGCTAAGGTTTCGGAGCTTTGCCGCAAGCATGGGATATCCGATGCGACCCTCTACAAGTGGACAGCCAAGTATGGTGGCATGACAGTGTCCGAGCTGCGCCGCCTGAAGGATCTTGAGGCCGAGAACTCTGAGCCGACGCGTCTGTTGGCTGACGCGATGCTCGATCATGCCGGTCTA
>JBCCWM010000446.1:0-3829 GCA_039193505.1 Pseudomonadota bacterium
AAGACGGAGGCTTGGCGCAGGTTCTACACCGAGGACCGACCCCAGAGCGCGATCGGATCCAAGGTCCCGCTCGCGCCGCCCGACCGCGGCGCCGCCGCCGACCAACCGCCGTGACCAAGCACGGAGTTTCCGGAACCGGGCAGTCCATGGGTCAGGTTCGCTGCAGCAAGACGCTAGACGCTAAAATCCTCAGGGAGGCTTGGGCGACATCCTCAGGGAGGCTCGGGCGACATCGAGGGCTAAAGAACCGAACTTGCGCGCGCTTGCCGCTTACGGACGGTACGCTGCGACGACCCTTGGCGGAGACGATCGGCGTGGCGTGATCCAACGTGATGGAGCGGCGGAGCGACGCCTCGGCGCCGTTGCAAAGCGCGAGACGGTGAGTGGCCACCCCCATTTGGTCGATAGAGCTGCGAAAAGTCCGCCGCTCGCGAAGCGCTCGGTCAGTGCCCGCCCGACCCTTGGATATCGGCGCATCGCCGCGCTGGTCCCCCGAGACCTGCCCGCCCGGGGCGATCCGCAAGAGACCACCGAGTAGGCGCAGATCGCCATTGGTTACTGAATTGAGCAGACAAATCACACCGGATGGCATCACTCGGGCAACATGCGCCCAGCAGTTCCGGAAACCTAACTAGAGAAACCACGGATTGGTGGCACGACCACGGGGCTGGACAGCCATCGAACCAAGCATTGCTCGAGACGGTTTGAGCGGCTGGCTCCGTCCCAATCTCCCACGCCAGCGGACCTCGTGCGCCGAGCTGACACCCGCGTCTATCCAAACTCTCGCCGAGATCAGAAGTTGGAAGAAACGGGAGTACCAATTGAGTTTCACTGTGCGGACTTAGCTTCCCGGTGACGTCCAGCGCATGCGTCTCCGTTCCTGCAAGCCTCAGCTGGCGAGCGCTGGCGCGTCCGTAAGGTCTGCCGCAGTCAAGGATCCTGCCGAGGGAGCGGAGTGTTGGAATGCGCTGCGGATCTCAAACAGACTGACAAGATCTTGTAACCGCTGTGCGTCGGTCGCCAGGGAGCGCGAGTTCGAAGCGGTTCGATCCGCCATTGAAGAGTTGTGCTGGGTGATTTGATCGAGGCTGCTGATCGCAGTCGAAATCTCTTGGACGCCCGATGCCTGTTCTACACTGCCGGCCGCAATACTTCCGATCGCCTTCTCGACCTGACCGATGGAGGCGACAATGCCTTCGAGAGCCGCACCGGTCTCTGTCACCAACTTGACACCGTCGGACACTTGACTGGCGCTTGTTTCAATCAACCGTCGAATGTCGCGCGACGCCTCTGAGGACCGCTTTGCGAGGGCACGCACCTCGGATGCGACCACTGTGAAGCCCTTTCCAGCCTCACCGGCGCGGGCGGCCTCGACAGCGGCGTTGAGCGCGAGCAGGTTGGTTTGGAAGGCGATGCTGTCGATCACGCTGATAATGTCCGCAATTTTCTTTGCGCTGTCTTCGATTTCGTTCATCGCAGAAACGGCATCTCTGACGATCTGACCACCTGCATCCGCCCGCGCCGAGGCGTCTGTCGCAAGCGACCTCGCACTCGCCGAGCTGTCGGCATTGGATTTGATCGATGCCGAGATCTCTTCCATCGTCGCCGCCGTTTCCTCAAGAGACGCCGCTTGCTGCTCAGCACGGGACGAGAGGTCCTCTGCGCCGGAGTTGATTGCAGTGGTGCCGCTTTGCACAGACTGCGTCGTCGATGCGATTTGTGTGACAAGGTCGGAGAGCCGTTCGACCGTCTCGTTGACGTTCGTCTGCAGGTCGGCGAACGCACCCTGGAAGTCGCCCGTCATGCGCTCGGTGAGGTTGCCCTTCGACACCAGGGCCAGGACCCGGCCCGTTTCGCTCACCCCGGTATCAACAACGTCGACCAAGCCGTTGACGGATTGGGCCAGTTCCAAGAGGTCCGGATCGTCGAATGTTGTGGTGAGTCGTTTCGAGAGCTCGCCCCGAGCGGCGCTTGACACGACATCTGCAATGGATGCTTGAAGGGTGGCCATGGCGTTCTGGCGCTCTGCGGCAGACCTTTGCTCGGCTTTCTCGGCCTCGGCGAGTGCCCGCATCCGGACGGCGTTTTCCTTAAACACCGCAGTCGCTTGGGCGATTTCGCCGACCTCGTCACCTCGATGGGCGCCGACAACATCCACACTGGTGTCGCCGTCGGCGAGCCGACGCATCGCATGCGCCACCGCTTTAATCGGGCCGGCAATGCTTGCCCCAATCTTGAGAGCGGCGATGACACCGATCATGATTGCAGCGATCAACCCACCGTTGATGGACCAGAAGGCGATCGTCTCCTGTTGGTTCGCGCTCGCCTGCCGCTCCTCCATCAGGGCGCGCTCCTCCGCTTCGAAGTCTGCCATGAGGCCGCGAAACCGGTCGAAATACGTCTTTCCACGTGCCATCCCGACCAGATCGGCCATGTCATCCATCGTGCTGGCATCGCCGATCTCCGTTCGGAGATCGATGGTTGGCAATACAACTTGATCGAGCCAGTCCTGGATTGTGACTTCTATTTCGCCAAGCAGCTGGACTTGCGCCGGGTTGTCGCTGACGGTTTCTTTCAACTCACTCGCCAGCTTGAAGAAGCGGTCGCGCCCGCTGTTGAACGGCTCCAAAAACTCCTCCTTGCCGGCGAGGAGGTAGCCGCGCATGCCCGTTTCCATGTCGATTGCAGCGGCGAGGAGAACCTTTGCGTCCGCAATGACCTTGTAGGTGTGCGTGACCCAACCCATAGCATCTCGGGTGGTCTGGGCACCGACATCGCCGCTGAGAAGCCTTTGGTCGAACGTGATCTGCCGATCTTCGAGCAGCGCTTCCTCGCGCTCGACGAACGTGCCGATTTGTGCTCGGAAGTGGTCAAAGTACTGCTTGCCTCGCGCCTCTCCGACCAACTGCGCCATATCGTTCATGGTTTTCGCGTCGCCGATCGCGCGGCGGAGGGAGATCTGGGTCTCGGCCACGTTCGCCTGCCAGTCGCGCAGCACATCCTCGACCTCGCCAAGGCGAGCGACCTGGCCGGGATTGTCGCTGACCGTGGTCTGCAGCGCGGCAATCCGCTCATAGACGGCCTTCTCACCCGAGCGGTAGGGCTCCAGAAACTCCTCACGCCCTGCGAGAAGATACCCGCGCATGCCGGTCTCCATATCGACGGCCGATGCGACGATGTTGGACGACTCCGCGAGGACTTTGCGGGTGTGGTCCACCCATCCCGCTGTATGAGTTATCCCTGTGATTGACACCAGTGCGACGGCGGCAAGGATGCAGGTCAAAAAGAGCGGCGCTGCAACGCCCAATCCAACCTTCGCGCGCGTTTTCAAGTCGTGATATGACCGCATTTTTTTGCGCCTACAGCCCTTGTCCATTCGAGAGTGTCTCGCCGTGAAACAGGTTCTTACGCGAAATGGGTCACCCGTCTCTTAACGAGTGACGTGCGGCGATTAGCCCAGGCGCTGTCTGAAGAAGTTTCTATAACAGATTGAATTGTTTTTTCTAGTGTCCGGGCGCTGTGGATCTTTCGGTGATGGCGTGATGGAACTAGACTGGCCGCCTAGCTGTTTGATCCCACGGTTTGATGGAGCGATCCATTCGTTGGACTGGAAGGAAGCGCTATCGGCCAAGCTCGTCGCGGGAGCGCCACGACCGCGCACGCCGTCCGAGCAGCACTACAGCGATCGCAAGCTTCGACCGCGGAGCTGAGCAGAGAGCTCGGCATCACCCCCAAGACGGTCGCGACGTGGCGGAAGCGCGCGACAGGTGAGGATCGAAAGACCGGGCCGAAGGAACCGCGTTCGACAGGTCTCAGCGAAGAGGAAGAA
>JBCCWM010000447.1:0-3817 GCA_039193505.1 Pseudomonadota bacterium
AGGATGATATCGGACGCAAGGGCAGATTCGATTTCCGCGCGGGCAGCAGCGCCCGCGATGTTGTTCAAGGCATCTGACGGCAGCCGCCTTTGCGTCTCCGATCCGTCATGTGTCGCGTGCTGAGCCCTCTCGGCCACGGACTCCCCCTCGACCTCCACCGTCGCCTCTGTGATCAATCGGAAGGTGATTCGTCTATTGAGCGCACGCCCTTCTTCGGTGTCGTTCTCCACCATCGGTCGGCTCTCGCCGTATCCCTTATAGGAGAGGAACACCAGCGTTGAGCCACGTTCGACGAGCGCGTCCATCACGGCGCGCGCGCGGTCCTGGCTGATTTCGAGATTGGAGCTCTCCCGCCCCTGGCTGTCGGTGTGTCCTTCGATCTCGAACCGGGCGCCGGGACAGTCGCCGAGGATCGTCGAAATTGCGTCGACCACTGGCAGGCTCTCCTGGCTGATCGCGGTCTCGCCCGGCGGGAAGAGGATCTGCGTTCGCGCCAGAACCGTTTCGATCTGTGTCGCGCAGAATTCAGCCCGGTGCGCAGTGACCGCTTGTGGACGCGCGGGGGTGGGGTCCACGAAAACGTCGAGCTCAGCCTCTTCGGGGTCGGGAAGCTTGCGTTTGAGGAGGGCTTTCACGGCGTCGCTGTCTTCGACGCTGCCGACCATGCCGGTGACGACGACACCGTCCGGCATCACCTCGACCTCACCGATCCGCAGCATCGACAGCGCTTCGAGGCCGACAAGGACCCTCGTGTACCAAAGCGGGGGCAGATCCGCGCGCAGCACGGTCTCATCGACAACGGCATCGAATCCGAAATGCGCTTTGGCAAAGCTTGCCGTGGTGCGTTGCATGCCCTCATCGCGGAGATCGCCCCGGATTCTAACTGCGCCATCCTCGGTCCTCAGCGCCGTGAACCGCATCGGCGCGGTCTCGGTCAAGTCAGCGGACAGAGCGCGCGCAGGTCGGAGGTCGGTGGCCAGCGTGAAGGGCACGGGCAGGGCCGCTTCGATCCGGGCTGCGGCGGCCGCAAACCTGACCGGATCCGCCCCGACCCGCGACGTCAGTCGGAGTTCGGTGTTGACCACCTCGAGCCGTCCACCGTCGAGCGTCATGAGGCCGCCGAGACCGGCGCTGACCGCCACGGGCCAGTCGGGTGTTGGCGCGCCGAGCGCGAGTTCGCAGACGGCATCAGGGTGCCCCGCCGCGCCAACGATGGTTGCGCGGGTGCCACTGCTCTCTGCTGAGCATTGCGTGATGCGGATGCCCCGCTCCGTGCGCGTCCCGCTGAAGACGTAGGGCGAGCGCACGGGCAGCGGTGCGGTCAAATCAAGTGTCAGCTCGATCCCGCCCGACTGTGCGCGGAGCCGGTCGCCGAGCGCTGCGAGGTCTGGTCCGGAGAGGACCATTCCACTCACATTCATCGCCTTGGGCGTCAGATCGATCCTGGCCTGTTCCAGATCCCCGAGCGCGCTCAGCGCCAGGTCAAGCGTCTCTGGCCAGCCTTCGGGGGCTGTGTGGGCTGAGGTCGCGAGGAGGCTGTCCTTGACGCCGCTTGGCGCGAGGAGGCTGAGTTGCTGACGGAAGCTGCGGGTCGCCTCGTCGTCGGGAACGAGCCCCATCAACGTGGCGCTGTCGTTTCGGCGCAGCACTTGAAGATAGAAGATCGGTGCCTCTTCCGAGACATCTGTCGCCAATTCGGTCCGATCGATGAGACGCCTGGCAGAGATCGTGGATGTCGCCACTTCAATCGCTGCGAAATGCGCTCTTTCGTCCGGCGCGGTGCCGCGAAGCGTCACCTGCAGGCCGTCGCTTTGCACCTGAGGCCATTCGAGCCCGGCTGCTTTGAAGGCGGTCGACAGGCGGGCGCCCTCAACCTGTTCAGCCACGCGCACCGCATATATGGCGGCCGCCCAGCTGAGTGCCGCGGCGCCTGCAAGCGCTGCGGTGGCAAAGAGGAAGGCCCTCGGCGTCATTGTCCGTCCCAGTGCACGTCTTCCTCGCTCAAAGCACGATAGCGGTCCCCGCCGCAACAGCAAACGCGAGGGCGGGCATCAGGCCGGCGTCCCGGTTCGAGCGAAAGAGCATCAGACACAGTTCGGGGTCGTCGATGTCGAGACTGCGAAGCTGTCCGGCGAGATGCCATCCGAAGAGCCACACTCCGGCGAGCCCCGCGACCAGGGCAAAGGGCGGCCCCTCGATCAAGGCAAGGATCACAGCAACACCCATGAGGCTCACTGTGAGGGTCAAAAAAACCAAGAGCCAAAGGGGTGTCGCGGATCCGAAGAGGCGCGCGGTGGACCGCACACCGATAAGGGCGTCATCCTCTTTGTCCTGATGGGCGTAGATCGTGTCGTAGAAAAGCGTCCAGACGATCCCCGCCAGATAGAGGATCCAGGCTTCCGGGGGCACATGTCCGACCTGGGCCGCCCAGCCGAGCGGGATGCCCCAATTGAAGGCGAGCCCAAGGAAGATCTGTGGCCACCAGGTCACACGTTTTGCAAACGGATAGATGCAAACGAGGGCAAGCGATGCAATGCCGAGAAGGATCGCGGGCACATTGAACGTAAAGAGGATGCAGGCCGCCAAAAGCGCCTGTGCAACCATCCAGACAAGGGCGGCACGCGGGCTCGCTTGACCGGCGGGAATCGGGCGTGAGCGCGTGCGCGCAACTGCGGCATCGAACTCCCGATCGGCATAGTCATTCCAGGTGCAGCCCGCGCCCCGCATCAGAACGGCGCCGATCGCCACGGAGACGACCAGCCACAGCGTCTCCAGCCGGAGGCTTTGCGGCTCGGACGCGAGGGCCAGCGCAATGCCCCACCAACAGGGCAGCAGCAAAAGCCAGGTCCCGATGGGCCGGTCGATTCGCGACAATCTGACAAACGGAAGCCAAGAGGCCGGCACAAGACGCTCGACCCATTGCTCCGGCACAGCGTCGGCTGGCCTTTCCTCTCTCAGGTCGGACGGGATAGTGTTGTCTGGTGTCGGCATGGGCGGGTTATGGCAGGTTTTGACACGAAGATCAGGTGGTTTTTCGATCGGATTGCGGGTTGCGCGGACCGACCGGTGACACCGAGCACATGAGTGCACGGGTCCGCCTCTATTTGGACTGTGAGATGGTCGAGGGGGCCGCTCTGACCGTCACGGAACAGGCGCACTACCTGACCACCGTGATGCGGCTGCGCGAGGGAGATCTCCTCGAGGTCTTCAATGGCCGTGACGGCGCATATGAGGCCGAGATCGTTGGGAGTGGGCGGCGCGAAGTGGTGCTGCGGCTCCGCCGACAAGTGGCGGTGCAACGCGATCCGCCGGATCTCTGGGTGCTCTTTGCGCCAATCAAAAAAGCGCGAACTGACTTTATCGTGGAGAAGGCAACCGAGCTCGGTGCGGCTCGCATCCAGCCTGTCTTCACGCTCCGCACCAATGCTGAGCGCGTGCGCACCAGCCGCCTCCGGGCGCATGCCGTCGAAGCGGCCGAGCAATGCGGTGGGACGAGCGTGCCCGCGATTGCGGAGCCCGCGCAGCTGGAAGATGTGCTGGATGCCTGGCCTCACGGACGCACGCTCATTTGGTGTGATGAGCGGCCCGAGGGCGCGCGGCAGCACATGGCGGCCCTGGGGCCCGGCCCGGCGGCTGTTCTTGTCGGCCCGGAAGGCGGTTTTGCGCAGCAAGAGGTGGCGACGCTCAGTGCAATGGCAACACCCGTCACGCTCGGGCCGCGGATCCTCCGCGCCGACACAGCGGTGGTGGCCGCTCTCACGCTCTGGCAGGCGGCGCATGGCGACTGGCGCTGATCCCGGCGGGCTGCGCGCGCGGC
>JBCCWM010000448.1:0-3811 GCA_039193505.1 Pseudomonadota bacterium
TCCCAAACAGCCCGCCCCGAGATCATCCCGTTTGAGACGCCGTGGCAGGCGCAAATGGAGTGCGGTCTGGCCTGGGACGAACCCGCTGTCGGCATCCGTCGGCACGATTGGGCACAGCGGGTTCGGCTTCGTCCGGTGTGCGGACAGTGAGAACGTCGAGACGCTGATTGACGGCTCTGGGCGCCTCTTTGAGGCCGTCGATGGCACGCCAAACACGATCTTGCTCGGACAACAGAACTACGGTGCTGATTGACCGGAACGCCTATGGCCTAGGTCAGCACCGGTTCCATGCGGGGCTCCGAGGCGTTGCCAAACACCACGGCCTCAGCCCATTCGCGCGCCGGTCCGGCACACATAAAGGGCAAGGTGCGGAGGCTCATTCACCATCTGAAGCATGGGTTTGTCCGGCCGTCGGCAAGCCGTTTAACGGCGCGAGGTTTGATCCTCGGTGCCGCCACGGCCAGTGCGCATGGGAGCGTCTGGGTTCAGGCCGTTGCACCCCGCGCATCCCTTCAGCGACAAAAGCGCGTCCGATGGAGCGGCTGCCCAAAGGCCGTGCCCATCGTCTTCCGCGCACCCCTGTGCGGCGGACCCTGGCCTCGGCGGACCTGCGCGACATCACGGTGCCGCAGCACGGTCAATGGTCTACGAGGCCGTGGGAGGCATATATGACAGCTCTCCCCAAGGACCGCGTCGCACGGCTGAAGCTGCCCGCTAACCTCGAGGCTTCGGCCGCGGCCGCCGCCAGGAGCGAACGGGATAAGGGCGCCTCGGCGCCCGGTCCGCTCTGCTTGGCGGGGTCTCAGCGACAAAGACGCTCGAAGACCACAAGGTCACGTGCGCCTCGCCCGACCGAGAGACAGATTGGTGCGCCCCTTGGCCGTAATCTCGCGCAGAGAGGCCGCTCCTATCCGCGGCCCCCCAGATGTCGGAACAACGCTTCACCAGCGGTCGCGAGGCGGCGAGTGTCGGGATCAAATCCCGGTTCACCACCGCTGACGACCCGATCCACGCGGTTGAAGCTGCGGAGAGGCAAGAGCGATTGTCAGATGGTCTGCGCAACCTATAGCACGTGAGCCCCAGATCATCGTTAAAGTCGGGTCCCCGCCGCTGCATTGCGACCGGGCACACTTTTTTTGAATCGTGGCCGCCCGCGATGAAATGGGCTCTCCCATCATGACATCCGCATTCGCGCGCGGGCTCATGCCTTCGCCGGTGATCGCAGTCTGCCCGCCCCCTGCTCGACCGGCCAGTCCAGCACGGCCAGATCGCGTGGGGCTACTGCGATCCTCCCGAGGGCAAACGCAACGCCGGTCTCGTCGGACAGGGACACCGTTCAACGCCACCACACCAGGCCGGGCCACGCTAGAGGCATTCGAGGCCGCCGCATCCGTTTGGCCGGGCTCGATCCTAATGCCCAAATCGCACACCTTGGAACCGCCTTCGACGGCGCCACCTGCCATGCGATTGGTGGAGGTCGGCAATTGCTGTCGAGCTGGCCACTGGGACGGGAAAGGTTCTGCACCTTAGTGGCCAAGTCGGCCGTTTGCGCTGCGAGGGCGGGGCGCTCTTCGCGGGGCGGCGCGGTCTGCGACGGCCGGCTCCTCTGGGCGGCCCCGATGACACAGGCTACGCTCCGGGTATCCGCCGTCTCGCAGCCCTCCCCATCCGGACAGTCTGTAGCGGGCATGGCGGCGCTTTAGGGCCTGCTCGCTTGCACCGGATGGTCGTCCACTGCCCGAAGCTTTGGAGCCACTGTCCGGACTACGTGAAAACCAACGACCGGGGCGTGCCTCGAAGATCAAGGACACGGAGGGTCAGGCCGGTCTCTCGACGTTCCACGACAGCCCGTCCCTCGAGCCGCGGGTCGGTGGCGAGGATCGCCAGTCCGTCCGCCCTCTCCCAACGGCCAAGGATATAGACATTGAGGAGCAGAGCCTCGAGCGCCGCGTTGTCGAGACCGCTCTGCCCGCTGCAGTTCGGCGGTGGATCCGCCCGTCCGCACCCAAAGACAAAGGTCGACCCGACCGAAACGATATAGGCTGTGAACGACCCACATCTGAGAACGCGGGCCTCCGTTGGCCCGACCGCCTCCCGCACCCAGCGCTCCGTGTAGTCGGAGTGGACGCCCGTCTCGAGGAGGGCGCCATCGGGTTCAAAGGCCACATGGCCCGCGTCGGGACGGGCCGTCGCCCCGTGCCAATTGATGGTGCGCGTCCAGGTGCAGACCCCGTCCTCGACACTGATGCGCCCCGCAAACCCCTCGGCCGCGACGACGCTCTGCGGTGGTTCGGTGAGGCTTGTCAGGTCGCTCGGGGCCTCCTCCCGCTCCGCAGGGATCCTGATGTCGGCGTAGATCTCGCCCGCCTGCAGCCAGTGCACCCGGGTCGTTCGATCCTCTCCACCGGGATGGCGCAGCCAATCCCGCCGCCAATGACCCTGAAGATCGGCGGCGTTCACTCCGCCGCGATCTTCTCTGCCGACATGGCGGCGATCATTGCTTCGGCATCGAGCACCGCGCCGGTCTGAAGATACTCCATCGCATTGAGCGAGGCCTGATGTGCTTCGGGCGACGTGCCGCCGACGCAGTCCTTCACCACACGGCAGTGATAATCGTGCTGATGTCCGTCGACGAACGTGTAATGGACGCAGACATCCGTCATGCCGCCGATCAGGATCAGCGTCTCTGCCTTGAGACCCTTCAGCAAGATCTCCGTCTCGGTCCCGAAAAAACAGGAATACCGGCGTTTGTGGACGAAGTAGTCTCCAGCCGCGCGCCCCATCTCCTCGAAGGCCACGGGCGTGCCGGGCTCGCCTTCTAGACAGTGGATGTCCTCAGATCCATCGAGCTCGCGCCCATAATCGATCAGGTTTCGCCGGTGGATCTCCTGGAAGAAGATGACGGGTATGTCGCTTGCGTGGGCCGCGTCGACGACGCTGCGCGCGCGCTCCATGTTGTCGCGGTAGCCGGGCATGACGGGGATGCCTGCCTTCACGTCCATAAAAGCGCTCTTCTGGATGTCGATCACCATAAGGACGGCGCGTCCGACAATTGTGGGCTGGCGGGGCATGGGCAGGGTCCTCAGTTGCGGGATTGGTCGGCGCCCATCAGACGCGGCAGGTCACCCCAGCGCGCGATTGCGGCGAAGACGACGATTGAGACCGCAATAAACGTGATGGCCGCCACGGCCATTGTTGGCGTGTAGCCGTTTCGGAGGGAGTTGAAGATTTGCAGCGTCACCGTGGAATAGGCGGATGCAGACACGAAGAACATCACAATGAACTCGTTGAACGAGAGGACAAGGACAAAGAAAAAGCCTGAAAGCGTATACGGGATCGTCTGCGGAAAGACAACCGTACGGAAGGCAACGCCCTCCGTTGCGCCCATGGTTGCGGCGGCATCGAGGTTTGCGCGGTCCGTCGCCTGGAGCCCGATCGAGATCGTGACGAGCGGCAGCGCCATCAGAAGGACCGCATGGCTGATAATCCCCGACCAGATCGCGCCGAGACCGCCAAGAAAGCCCCAATAGAACCCGAGCCCGACCCCGAAGACGATCGGCGGCACCGCGAAGGGGAGCGAGCTGAGCCCCGCCAGCACGCGGGAGAGGCGCGAATTCGTCGACCAGAGGAGGTAGGCGATGGGCCAGGCGAGAAGCACGGCGAGACTGGCCGCCCCAAGTGCCACGATGACCGAGTTGCGGAGCGCCGTGGTCCAGACCGGCTCGGTCAGGAAGAACTCCGCAAAACGCGCGAGTGTCGGATCCTCGGGCGGAAAGAGCATCGTCCGCCCACCGTTGAGCGCGGAGCCGCA
>JBCCWM010000449.1:0-3808 GCA_039193505.1 Pseudomonadota bacterium
CGCATCTCGCGGGCGGGTCTCTCCACCTCCAGGCGTCGCTCAGCTGATTGAGGCCACGGCCCACCGATATGCCTCGCATCCGGCCCTGGCCGGTGTGGGGCTCGACGCTCTGCGCTGGTCGCAGCTCTTTCAGGCGATGATCGAGGCCGAGAGCGCCTATCGGGTCACGGCGCTGAGCCCCAAGGGTGCCTATGGCCTCGGGCAGCTGATGCCCGCGACCGCCGCGGCCCTCGGCGTGGACCGGACCGATCCGGCAGCGAACCTCGACGGTGCCGCGCGATACCTCATCGCACAGGTCGCGCGCTTCGGCTCGGTTGAGTTGGCACTCGCGGCCTACAATGCCGGGCCGCATCGCGTGGTCGCCTATCGCGGCGTTCCCCCTTTTGAGGAGACCCGCGCCTACCTCGCTCGGATCGCCGCGATCTACGACCGTCTTTCGCCTGAGACCCCTGCCTCCCGCCCCACACTGGCGCGCTCAACGAAGGATTTTCCATGACGCCCGATCTCTGCCAGAGACCTCGTCTCTCCGCCGCGTTTCGCCGGGCGCTGGTCCTTGCCCTGCTCTTTGCCGCCCCCATGGCCTCGGCGCAGGATCTCTCGCCTGTGCAAGCGATGTTCGAGACCATCGAGGCCGCGCTCACCGGCCCGATTGGGATCTCGCTCGCAACGCTCGCCATCATCGTCACGGGGTTTTTGTGCTTCATGGGCCGGCTCAACTGGGTCTGGTTCGCCTCGATCGTCGTCGGCATCGTGCTCGTCTTCTCAGCCGACGACATCGTCGCGGGCTTCGCCTGAGGCGCGCGCCCGGTGCCGGACAGGACCCCCCTCTTTCTCGGCCTCGCGCGCCCGCCGCGCTATCTCGGGCTGCCGATCGGCTATCTCGTGGTGCTGGCCCTCGGCGTCTTCCTGCCCTTCATCTTCATCCAGCACCCCGCGATCCTTCTCCTCGCCCTGCCGCCCTACGCGGTCCTCTGGGTGCTCGCCGACCGCGAGCCGGCCTTCTTCGAGATCCTCGCGGTCTCACTCGGCGCCGTGCCCGGCACCGCCAATCGTGGCCATTGGGGCGGGGACAGCTATGGCGTTTGACGGCGTGCTCCGCCTCACCGATCCCGTCCGGGCGGTCGCACCGCGGCTCCTCGGCCGCGAAGCCTATGTCGCCGAGCACCTGCCCTATGTCGCGGCGGTGCGCGACGATGTGCTGATCACGCGCCAGGGCGATCTCATGGCGACGCTCGCGCTCGACGGCTTCGACCCCGTCACCGTCGAGCCCGCGCGTCTCCGCGAGACGGCCCGCGCCGTCGCCATGGTGATGTCCCAAAGCGGGGCCAGCTTCGGCGTCTACGTCCACCGGATCGGCCTGCCGCAGGCGCTCGCCATGCAGCCCGTCCCGGGGCGCGGTTTTGCGGCTGAGATCGATGCTCGCTGGCAGGCGGAGATCGCGGCTCGAAAACTCCGCCGTCAGCGCGCCTATTTGACGGTGCTGCGCCGGCCCGATCCCGGCGCGCGCGTGCCGCTCGTCAACGCGCTCGCCCGCGCGACCTATCTCACCGACCGCGAGACCCGCATCGACGAGCTGAACGATGTCGTGGGGTTTTTTGCCGCCGCACTCCATGCGGCACATCCGCGGCGGCTCGAGCGCTCCGGGCTCGAATGGGCAGGGTTTTTGAATGCGCTCTCGAGCGGGGTCTTCGCGCCGGCCGCCTTTGGCCCCGGGCTCGAGCCGCTGGCCTGCCGGCTCGGCACGCATCGCGTGACCTTTGCGGGCCAGGCGCTCGAGACCCGCTGCGGTCTCGACGGCAGCCTGCGCCTTGGCGCCGTTCTGTCGGTCAAGACCTACCCTGCTGGCACCTCGCCGGCGATGCTCCAGGGGCTCGATCCCCTGGTCGAGACCGTCGTCACCTCGAGCTTCACCCCCCTGTCCCGCAACGTCGTCGGCGAGCGGATCCACCGCACGATCCGCCAGATGCGCGCGGCCGAGGATGCCGCCGTTTCGCTCGCCGAAGAGCTGCGCCTCGCCGCAGACGATCTCGAGAGCGGGCGGATCTCCTTCGGCGAGCACCACACCTCCATCGTCGTCTATGCCGAGACCGCCGCCGCCCTCGAGCGCGCCATCGCCCACATCAAAGCCGTGGGTCAGGACGCCGGCATGGTGATCGTGCGCGAAGGGCTCTCGGCCAAGGCCGTCTGGTTCGCCCAGCATCCGGGCAATTTCGGGCACCGGGCGCGGCGCACCACAATCTCCTCGGCCAACTTCGCGGATTTCGCGACGCTTTTTGGAAGCAACGAGGGGCGGGCTGCCGAGAGCGCGCCCTGGAGAACGCCCGTCACGGTGTTTCAAGCGGTGGCGAGGAATGGCTACCGGCAGCATTTCCATGAGCCCTGGCGGGAGGGCGCGGAGCCGACGCTCGGCCACACGCTGGTTCTGGGCTCGCTCGGCTCGGGCAAGACGCTCACCTCGGCCTTTCTCGCAGCAGAGGCCCGGCGGGCGGGCGTGCGGCTCTTTGCCTTCGACAAGGACCAGGGGCTCGAGATGGCGATCCGGGCACTCGGCGGGCGCTATCACCGGATCCGGGCCGGGGTGCCGACGGGCCTAAACCCCTTCGCCACGGAAACCGATGCGCGCGGACGCGCCTGGCTCACCGACTGGCTGGCCCAGATGTGGAGCGCCGACGCGGCCCTCTCCGGCGAGCAGAGCCATGCGATCTCCGTGGCGGTGGAGGAGAACGCGCGGGCGGCACCCGAGCTTCGGGCGATGCACCTCTTTTCGAACCTCTTTCGCTCGCTCGACGACGGCGAGGACCTCGCGATCCGCATCGGCGAATGGATCCCGGGCGGGCGCTACGGCTGGATCTTCGATCGGGTGGCGCGCGAGGAGGCGCTGGTTCTGGCCGACGACATCGCGGGCTTCGACATGACCGAGATCCTCGACATGACGACCGAGCGGACGGCGGTTCTGAGCTACATTTTCCGCCAGATCGAGCGGCTGATCGAAGACCGCCGCCCGACCATCCTTCTCATCGACGAGGCCTGGAAGGTTCTGGGCGACGCGTATTTCGCGCGGCATCTCGAGAACTGGCTCGTCACGCTCAGAAAGCTCAACTGCGTCGTCCTCATGCTCACGCAGTTCCCAAGCCAGCTTCGCGACAGCCGCGTGGGCGCCAAGATCGTAGAGACCGTGCCGACCCAGATCCTCTTTCCAAATCAGCGCGCAAAACCCGCGGACTACGACCTTCTCGGCGTCAACCCACGCGAAGCCGAGATCCTCTGCGGCGCGTTTCCCGGACGCCGCGTCGCCCTCATCCGGTCGGTGGGCGACAGCGTGCTGGTCGACACCGATCTCTCTGCGCTCGGGCCTCTCCTCCCGATCCTTGGGGGCGGCGCGGCGGGCGAGGCCCTACTCCGCCCCGGCTGGCGCGACCGGCCCGAGTTCTGGCGGGAGGTCCTAGAATGATCCGCCGCCTCGCGATCTGTCTTGTCCTGGCACTTCTCTCCGCTTGCGAGACCTACACCGACGCCAGATCGCCCTGCGCAGCCCAGAGCGCCGGCGGCGCCGATCCTGACCCGAGAGCGGCCGCCCGCACCCCCATTGCCCTCTCCACCAAATCCCGCTGCACCTGGGTGCGGCTGTGAGAGCGGTTCTTGCGATGACGCTGCTCCCCGCGCTCGTCGCCGCGCAAGGCGTGCCGACGCACGATGCCACGGCCATCGCGCAGAGCGCACAGAAGCTCCGTCACATGGCCGAGGATGCCGGCCGTCAGGACGTGGCGCTTGGCGAGCGCCGCAGGCTCTCGGAGATCGCGGCAGAGCA